>CADDZK010000040.1 GCA_902812425.1 Actinomycetota bacterium | reverse complement strand
GGACGCGCCCGGCGGAGCAGGTTCAGAAGAACGACGGTTACCGCGTATGCTATCAAGAGCCCGGCTATAGGAGAGGTGATCAGGGCGATGACGACGGGGTAGACCTCGCCCCACTGCACGGCATCGGCCCCGTACACCGCGAGGCCCATCCCGATCAGCGCCCCGATCAAGGCGTGCGAAGAGCTCGATGGGAGGCCCGCCCGCCAGGTGAAGAGGTTCCACGTGATCGCACCGAAGAGCACGGCGATAAGCATCGGCATCGCGACGCCACCCGCCGGCGCAACGAGGCTGCCTACGGTGTTCGCGACCTCGGCGTGGAGGAACTGCGTCGTGACGACCGCACCAACAAGGTTGAGGACGGCGGAGAGGCCGACGGCGAGCCGCGGCGGCAAGGCCCGCGTCCCTATCGCCGTTCCTATGGCGTTCGCCGTGTCGTGAAAACCATTGGTGAAGTCGAAGAAGAGCGCGACCGTGATGGTGAGAACGAGTAGAAGCGTCTGTGCGTCAGGCATTCTTGGTCGCGATGCCCTCCAGCACGTTCGCCACGGTCTCGCAACGGTCGAGGGCGTCTTCCAGAAGACCGTACAGGTCTTTCAGCTTGATGACCTCCAGCGGCGGGTGCTGGTCGCTGAAGAGTTCTGCGATGGCGTGGCGCGATGTCGAGTCGCCTACGTTCTCGAGCCTGTGTACCTCGGCGCTGCGCTCGTCGATCCCTCTGCCTGACTCGAGAGAGCCTATAGCCTGCTCCAGTTGCGCGACAGCCAGCGTGAGGAGTCTCGTCAGCTCGCGTGCGGGTTCCGGGATAGTGGTGATCCCGTACAGGTTGGCCGTATCGGCGACCTCCTCGATGTAGTCCAGGATGTCGTCCAGGCCTGAGGCGAGGGCGTAGATGTCCTCGTGGTCGAAGGGTGTTACGAAGGTCCTGTTGAGGGTGGTTACGATCTCGTGGGTGATCTCGTCGCCCTGGTTCTCTAAGGCTTTGATCTCCCGCTGACACCCCGCAAGGTTCGCCACGTCGGCGAGAGCCTCCTCGAGCAACCCCGCCGAACGGACTATGGTCGCAGCCTGTTGTTCGAAGAGGTCGTAGAAGCGCCGCTCGCGGGGGATGAGCCTGAGGTTCTTGCTAAAGATGCCTCGAAGCCCCCGACGCTTCGGAGGTGAGGAGGCCGAGGTTCGACGCGGATCAGACATCTGTAGTTCGCACCCCTCTTGTAGCGCCGCCAACAACCCGAGCCATAGATTACGGAGTTCATACCCAGTGTCAAGCCGTGCGAACCCGGTGGCCTGCGTCAGGCGGCCGGCCTGCCGACGCCACCGACGCAGCGGTTGCCCGAGAGGGGCGCTATCTCGGAGATCCTGAACTCGTCCACGAACCTCCGGAGTCGAGGGTCGTCCGCGCCGTTGAGCTCGAGTTGCACCCTCCACGAGGTGGCGATGACGGGCGCATCCTGACCGGGATAGGGGCTCACTATGACGTAGTTCTCCCTGCCGTAAGGGCGCAGGGCTTCGACCTGCTGCTTCGGCAGGTCAGGGCGGTAGGTGATCCAGACGACACCGTGGTCCAGGCTGTGGACGGCGTGCCTTTCTTCGATGGGCTTCTCGTAGAAGCCGCAGTTCTGCCACAGTGGAGCGTGGTCCCCGTTGGTGGGAGGCCTCCTTTCGTAGTGGATGGACCCCTCGATGCTCCGATTGGTCGTGGCGGGGTAGACCTCTATCCCATCGGGAGGATTCTTCGGCAGAGGCCGCGCTGCGTCAGGCTTCTTCCCGTCGGCCGGTATCATGTTGGTGATCTCCCTCTCCTCCACCTCGGCCCGCGCAAGCTCGGCCTCCTCGCCCGAGGCACTATTCCCCGCGGTCGTCTCTTGGGCAACGCCCTTACCGGAAGAAGCGGCCTCTGGAGCACCCTGTCCGCGAGTCCCTGAAACCTGCTGTTTGCCCGAATCGTTGGCGGAGCTATCAGAAGGTCCGCAGGCGGCCATGAGGAGCGCGGCCAGGAGTGCAACGATGATGAACCTCGCTACGGACTTTCCTCTCAGGGGCTCGGCGCTCAAAGATGCAACCCTTCTGTATAAGGCGAAGGTATCTACGGACCCGAAGATGGTCTGGATCTCCCCATGAAAACTATGCCTCCGGACGACCACCCACGCGCTCGACGGCACGCGCGGCGAGCTCGACACCCCGCCGCAGCGCCTCGCCGGCCGGCGCCCCTGTGAGCCAGGCACCCAAGAAGCCGGCGCAGAAGGCGTCCCCGGCACCAGTAGTATCCACCGCCCGCGCGGGCGCAGCCCTGGCGCGAGAGCTCTCACCGTCAGCACCAGCGTAGAGGGCTCCCTCAGCGCCGAGCTTCAGGACGACGGCGGAGTAGTGGTCGAGAAGCCTCTTTGCGATGCGCTCGGGATCCTCTGTCCCGGCGAGCAGCGAACCCTCTTCGAGGTTCGGGAAACACAGGTCGGCGCCACGGGTCCACCCGAGGAAGCGCTCGGACCCAAGGTCCTCGAGCAACGGGACGGAGGAGGGGTCCACAGAGACGCTCATCCCCGACCCGCGCGCCAGGCTCAGGGCCTCTCTCGCGGTCTCCCTACGGCTGCCGCCAGAGAAGGTGTAGCCGGAGAGGTGCAGGTGTCCCCCGCCAAGCAGCGTATCTGGTAGATCCCCAGGGCTGAGGTTCTCGCTGGCGCCGCGGTCGGTGATCATGGTCCGCTCCCCCGTACCGTCGACGAGAACGAAGACCTTGCCCGTCGCCACGGAAGGATCGCGCGCCAGGTGCGCCCTCACACCGGCCCTCCCCATCTCCTCTTCCAGAGAGCGACCGAAGATGTCGTCGCCGACCCGCCCTACGAAGTGCGTCTCGATGCCGGATGCGGCGAGCCAGGCCGAGGCGTTCGCCCCGGAACCACCGGCGACCATCCTGATACTGGTGAAGGTGTCCGTCCCGAGGGTCACGTCTCCATCGACCTTCGCGAGCAGGTCGTAGAGAAGGTCCCCGACCACGACGACCCTGGGAGAATGCACGCTTCAGGACCGTCCGGCCGAGAGAGCAAAGGCGATGCTTGCAGCGAGGCTGGCGTTGTTCAGGATGATGCGCCTGTTGACGTGCAGGCTCTCCCCTCTCGTCTCCTTCGCGAAGCGCTCAAGGAGGAAGGGCGTAACGTCCTTGCCGCGGACGCCGTGCCTCTTCAACTCTTCGAGGCTCGTGTGCAGAGCGCGGTCGTGGAGTGCGGGGTCGAGCTGCTCCTCTTCCTGGAGGGCGTTCGCGACGACGAGGCCAGAGCCCTCGAAGCCGATGGATCTCATACCCCCGATCACACGCGCAGCTTCCTCCTCACTCTCCACCGCCCAGTCCAGCGGACTCCCCGAGTCGGTCAGGTAGAAGCCGGGGAAGCGGAGCGTGCGGAAGCCTACTACGGGCACGCCAAGGGTCTCCAGATACTCCAGGGTCGCGGGGACGTCGAGGATGGACTTGACGCCGGAGCAGACCACGGCCACGGGAGTCCGTGCGAGGGCCGCGAGATCGGCAGAGACGTCCCAGCTCTCGCGCGCCTCCCTGTGTACGCCGCCCAGGCCCCCCGTGGCAAAGAGCCTTATCCCAACGAGCGCTGCGAGGTGCGCCGTGGCCGCGACGGTCGTGGTCCCGTCGCTACCGCTCGCGACGGCGGCCGGGAGGTCCCGCGCCGAGAGCTTGGGAACGCCTTCAGTGGTGGCCATGAACTCGATCTCCGCCTCGTCGAGGCCGACCTTCGCCACCCCGCCGATGACGCCTATCGTAGCTGGTACGGCGCCTTCTGCGCGCACCACTCGTTCCGCCTCCCGGGCGACCTCGAGGTTCTCGGGGTGTGGCAGCCCGTGGGAGATCAGGGTCGACTCCAGGGCCACGACAGGCGCCCCTTCTCTCAGGGCCTCCCCGACGTCGGCCCTGACCTCGACGCTCAAGCGGCTGGCTCTATGCAGCGCTCGTCGTTGTTGTACGGGCTGTTGACGAAGCGGCTCACCGGGTAGGTCTGGAGGTCGTCGCCGGGGTAGGGGATCATAAGGTCGATGAGTTGCTCCTTATCCGCGTCAGGGTCGAGCCAGGCGTCGTAAGCACCGGAAGGCAGGATCACGGGCATCCTGTCGTGGATGCCTTCGAGCACGGAGTTGGCCCTCGTGGTGAGGATCGCGCACGAGCGGAGCTCCCCGTCCTTCTCCCAGCTCTCCCATAGCCCCGCGAAGGCGAAGGGACGTCCGTCTTCCATGCGGAAGTAGTAGGGCTGTTTGCCTCCGGGCTCGCGCTTCCACTCGTAGAAACCGTCGGCGGCGATCAGGCAGCGCCGCCCAAGGAAGGCCCTGCGGAAGGAGGGCTTCTCGGGCGCCGTCTCGCTGCGGGCGTTGATCATGCGCGCCCCGATCTCGGGGTCATCGGCCCACGAAGGAACGAGCCCCCACCTGAGCATCTCCAGACGCCGCTTCCCGTTCTCCTCAAGAACCGCGGCGACCTGCTGCGTCGGGGCGACGTTGTAGCTCGGTGTGAGTTCCACAGCGCCATCGTCTAGTTGAAACTCCTCGGCCAACCTGCCCGCCGGGGTAGAAAGCGTATACCTGCCACACATCTCTCTCACCTCTCTTGAGAACCCTGAAACCCTGCGGTAATTGTACCTGCGAGAGGCCCTCATCCCATCCGTCATTCCGGAGAATCCGCCCCGGGCACAGAGCCCGAGCTCTCTGTGTATGCGCTGACCTCAAAGGTAGAGTCGTCGGCCGCGTGCACGCGGAAGAGCCCGTCGAAGCCCTCAGAGTAGGATGGAGGAACCAACCTCTTGGCCGCCGCGAAGATGGCGACGTCGGGCACCCGCGCCTTGCCCTCGCGCCCAGCGTTGCGCCTGAGAGACTCGCGCACCCTGGCGTCGAAGAAGTAGCCGATGACCCTCGCCCCGTGCTTGCGGCCAAGCTCTATGAGCGGCCTGCGATCCTCGATCGCGGGGTTGGTGTTGTCGACGACGACGGAGCGACCAGCCTCCAGAGCGGCCTGAATGAGCTGTGCCTGTCTCCTGTTCGGGTTCTTATTGTTGCGCAGCAGGTCCTTGCTGACGTGCTCGTGGGTAGCGGCGAAGCGCTCGCGGAAGAATGTGCTCTTCCCCGAAGCCTGTAAACCCACGAAGATAACCAGCTCCACCGCCATAACCGCAGATATCATAGCCGGTTACAGGCCCGGTCCATCGCCGTCCTCCTTTCCGGGGCACTAACTTCTGCGAGACGGGGTAAGTAGAGACCCTGGGTATGGAGCGCACAAAAGTGAGAGCGGAGTGGACCGTCGTGGGTGGGGTGAGGATGCATGCCCGCGTCGCTGGCAACCCTGTGGACGGTCCCGCCGTCGTGCTGGTACACGGTCTCGTGGTCTCAAGCCGCTACATGGTCCCCACCCTGGAGCGGCTCGCCGCCCACCACAGGGCCTACGCGCCTGACCTGCCCGGTTTCGGCAAGAGCGGGAAGCCCGCCGGAACGCTCGACGTGCGGGGCCTCTCAGATGCCCTGGCCACCTGGATGGGGAATCTCGGTCTGAAGCGGGCGGCGCTCGTCGGCAACTCGGTAGGCTGTCAGGTCGTAGTCGACCTCGCCGCGCGCCGTCCCGATCTCGTCGGGCGGGCCGTGCTGCAGGGGCCAACGATGGATCCCCGCGCCAGAAGCGCCCTTCGCCAGGTCGGTCGCCTCCTGCTCGACGCGCCGCGAGAGCCCCCCTCCCTCCTGCCCATCGAGCTTCGCGACTACCTGGCCGCCGGCACGAGAAGAGCGTGGCGCACCTTCAGGTACACCCTGGCCGACCGCATCGAGGAAAAGCTGTCCCACATAACGGTGCCGACCCTCGTCGTGCGCGGTTCGCGCGACCCCATCGTGCCGCAGCGCTGGGCAGAAGAGGTCTCCGAACTCCTGCCACGTGGACGGCTCGTCGTCTTGCCGGGGGCGGCCCACGCGGCGAACTACTCCGCGTCCGAGGGGTTCGTGCGTGCGATCGGGCCGTTCCTGTACGGAACAGAATGAAGGAGGTGAGGGCCTGAAAGCGTCGAAATATATAGCCAGCTTCGACTCCGCCTCGGCGATGCTGCGCGCAACGGCAGGCTTCTTGCGCGGGGAGGACTTTCCTGTGCTCGGCTCAGTGCCGAGGGCTCTCTCCCCCGCGATGCGCCCTGTCGCGGCGGCGGTGAACGCGCTGCCGCAACGCGTACGAGAGGGCGTCTATGTTTGGAGCGGCGCGAGCGAGGCCATACAGCCGGAGAAGCTAGGCGAGGTGAACGCGGAGGAGATCTCACGCTGGGCGACGGGCCAGTACCCTCGCAGACGCTACCAGGGCGTGGCGATAGGCTCCTCGAACGGGGCCCTCGTCCACCTCTACGCGGTCCTCGGCATCCCCTGGTTGCCGCAGACCTTCCTCGTCCCTGTGCGCAGGGACGGCGTGCACCCTGACGAGCCCAAAGAAGACATGGAGTGGGGCAAGGAGTACGCCCCCGCGCTCCTCGAGGCCAACCCCGACCTCGTGCTGCACCACATGCACGACGCCAACCAGGACCGGCTCATGATCCAGCGTATGGCCTACTTCCGCGTGAAGCGCCTGCGCCTCGGGGAAGAATACAAACGCTTTCTCGCGCAGTCGCTGGAGCCAGGGAGCACTGTATTCGTGATCGAATGTCGGAGCACCTGGCCGACGACCAGGGTCTCGGATCGCCACGTCTTCCAGCACGGCGCGCTGGGCGGCGCCACGCAGGAGGAGTTCTTCCACGGCAGCGAGAGGGTCGAGGATTACCTGCAAAGGTACGGCTCGCACCGGCGCCGCTGGCACTCCCCTGAACCTGACGAAGAGAGCCCGGAGGCGGAGTGGGGCTTCGAAGCGGCTCTCCTCGAAGACGTAGAACGGTTCGCCCGCGAGCACGGCTACCGACTGCGGCGCGTCGTCTTCGAGGAGCCAGAAGACGTTAGCCCGCTCGTCGCCGACCTCTACCGCCGCTGGTACGCCGAGCGCGGGCTGCTCGCGAACCGGCTCCTCGTCGAGTCGTTCGTCCTCATGGAACCCTACTGGGCTCTGCGCACGGGTTCTGTGCCGTTCTGGACCGAGTTCGCGACTGAGCCTTCTCTCAGGTCGGTCGAAGACTATCTGAGCAGTATCGAGCCATACGACCAGATCCACGCGATGCTCTTCTCGCACGGCGTCGAGTCCGTCGGGCTGCCCTCCGTAGAACGCTGGCGGACCGTGACGGGACGTGCCTGCCGGCGTAGCGGTTTCATCGGGGTCGAAGAGGAGAAGTTCCCGAGGGACTACGCGACGTTTGTCCGCTACCATACGGAGGTAAAGAAGATACCCGCGCGCTACCCGATGCCGGGACCGCTGACGCTCGGCCGGCTCGACGCCTTCTTGCAGGAGGCAGAGGACCGCTACCGGGTCCGGTGGGAATGAAATTCTCAAGCGAGAAAGAAGAAGTAGTTTATCGTGTGGGATAAGATGCCGTTTGAGGTCTCGGACTACGACAACCCTGAGACCCTCCGTTTCAGGAAATACGCCACGGGCGCCGACCTCCTCCTAAAGATGTACCCGCTCGAGACCGGACAAACTCCCAGCGAGGTAGTCTGGCGGAGGGGAAAAGCGAGGCTCTACCACTACGCGCCGGGGCAAGAGAAGGAGTACCCGGTGCCGGTGCTCCTGGTCTACGCGCTTATCCTCCGCCCCTACATCCTCGACCTCGTTCCGGGCAACAGCCTGGTCCAGCACCCGCTCGGCGAGGGCTTCGACGTATACATGCTCGTTTGGGGCGTCCCGGACGACGAGGACAAGGACCTCGCCTTCGAGGACTACGTTCTGGAGTACCTGCCGGAGGCCGTAGAGAACGTCGTGCGGGGCTCCCGAGCCGAGGGGCTCACCCTGTTCGGCTGCTGCCAGGGCGGGACGATGGCGGCCATATACGCCGCGCTCTTTCCCGAGCACCTGAGGAACCTCGTCTTGCTCGCCACGCCCACGGACTTCGCGCCGGGAGATCCAGGGCTCTTCGGCCTCTGGAGCGTCCTCGCCAGCGAGAGGTACTTCGGCCCTAGCGCGCTCTTCGACCCGGATCCCGTGGTCGGGACCTTCGGGAACGTCCCGGCCGACCTGCCGGGCCGCCTCCTGGAGGCCGCGACCTCTCCCTTCGCCAACTACGCCTACGCGAGCCTGTGGGAGGACGTAAAGCAGGACGAATCCACGCGGTCGTTTCTGGTCGTGAGCAAGTGGGTAGACGACGGGGTACCTTTCCCAGGAGAGGCGTTCAGGAAGTGGATCAAGGACTTCTACCAGAGATACAGGCTGGCCAGGGGTGATCTCGAGCTGCGCGGATACAGGGTAGATCTCTCAAGGATCAAATGCCCTCTCCTGAACATTGCGGGCGAGAAGGACTTTATCTGTCCTCTCCCCCAGGCACGGGCCACGATGAACCTTGTCGGCAGCGAGGACAAGGAGTTCCTCGTCGTTGACGCTGGCCACGTGGGCCTGCTGGGCGGTCGGGTGGCGAAGGACGAACTCTGGCCCAGGATGACCGACTGGCTAAAGCCCCGCTCGCGATGAGAACCCTTCTCCGGTACGAGCGCGTTACGAGCACCCTTCCCTTCGATGCAGGACATTTATAGAGGATGAGCGTGGCCTTCGAGGAGCGCAGTATCGAGGTCGGCGGTCTGCCTACCAGGTACCTGGAGGCGGGAGCAGGGGAGCCCTTGGTGCTCCTGCACGCCCTCGGCGAGAGTGCCCTCGACTGGCGGTGGGTGATCCCCACGCTGGCCCGCACGCATCGCGTCTACGCGCCTGACCTGCCCGGCTTCGGCGCGAGCGCCAAGCCCACTGCCGACTACTCCCCCGCCTTCTTCGAGCGGTTCGCCGTCGGTTTCCTAGACGCTCTGGGGCTCCGGCGCGCTGCCGTGGTGGGCAACTCGCTGGGTGGCCTGAGTGCCCTGCGCCTGGCGCTCTCCGAGCCCTCGCGTGTGGGCGCCCTGATCCTCGTAGATAGCGCCGGTCTCAGTAGATCCGCCTCCCTCGCTCTCCGGTCGCTGACCGCACCTGGGTACGGAGAGCTCTCCATCGCGTGGGCCAGGACGCCGGCCGGCGCTGCGTGGAGGGCCTGGTCGAAGGCGCAGTTGCTCTTCGCGCATCCGCAACTGGCTCCGCCCGCGTGGAGGACGGAGCAGTACAGGCTGGCAAGGCTGCCGGGTTTCCTTGAGGCGGCGCTGGCCGCACTCCGAGCACAGCTCGACCTGCAGGGGCAGCGCGAGGTATTGCTGGATCGGCTTCCTGACCTGAAGATGCCGACCCTCGTGGTCTGGGGTGCGAAGGACCGCGTGTTCTCTCCCTCCCAGGCAAGGGAGGCGGTCGCCCGCCTGCAGAGAGGCTCCCTCGCCCTCATCCCCGACTGCGGCCACCTGCCCCACATCGAGCGGCCCGACCACTTCCTCACCGCCCTCGACGAGTTCTTTGGACTCCGACCGGACTCCTAACAGCGCTTTCCACGCATCTCCGCAGACGGGGCTGTACAGGCATCGTGCATCGTTCTGTGTAGCCGGCTGCATACTTCTGACCATTTTCTCTGGACGCAGGGTTTCGCGTTACGAGCGCCGCATAGACGGGCAAGTAGTAAGAAAGAAAGGTTAGCGATGCAGGACGCGGGCCGGCGACATCGATTCGGTTGGCGTCGCCCGCGACGATCCAGAGGAGGACACAAGTTGAGCACGGGAATGATCTCGACCAGAACCCACGGCGTGTTGGACCTCGTGACGGCGGGCAGCCTGCTCGCCGCGCCGAAGTTGCTCGGGTTGAGCGACTCCCCGAGGGCGGTCTCGGTCCTCTGCGGATGGCGGGCGGAGGGGCGGCGGCCTACAGCATGCTGACCGACTACGAGTTCGGTCTCGTAAGGGTGTTACCGATGCCGGCCCACCTGGCGATGGACGCCGCTAGCGGCGTGTTCCTGGCTTCCCCACCGTGGCTCTTTGGCTTCGCGAAGAACGGTCCGCGCTACTGGTTGCCACACGCCGCCGTCGGCGCATTCGAGGTGCTCGCCGCCCTGACCAGCAAGACACGCTAGAGAGCTGTTGTGGCGGACCGCACGGTGCGGGTGGACAGAGGATAGACGAGGAGGGTCCGATGACTGAAGATCTGAACGGTTCCGTGGTCGTTATCACGGGTGCTTCGAGCGGTATAGGACGCGCCGCCGCCCTGACCTTCGCCGGGGAGGGCGCAAACGTGGCGCTCGCGGCCAGAAGGGAGGAGGCTTTGCTAGAGGTCGCCGCCGAGTGCGAGGCGGCGGGAGGTAGGGCCCTGGCGGTGCCGACGGACGTCACCGACGAGGGCGCCGTAGAAGAGCTCGCACGCCGCGCCGTCGAGCAATTCGGCCGGATCGACGTGTGGGTAAACAACGCGGGCACCTCGCTCTTCTCGCGCTTCGAGGAGGCCCCTATGGATGAGTACAGGCGGGTCATAGAGACCGACCTCTTCGGCTGCATCTACGGGGCGCAGGCCGCGTTGAGGCGCTTCAGGGAGCAGGGCTCGGGCGTCTTGATCAACACCTCCTCCGTCGTCGCGAAGGCGAGCCAGCCCTATACGAGCGCCTACGTAATAGCCAAGTTCGGCGTACGTGCCCTGGGCGAGAGCCTGAGGCAGGAGTTGATCCTCGACGGCGCCAGAGATATCCAGGTCTGCACCATCATGCCCGCGTCCATCGACACGCCCTTTTTCCAGCACGCTGCCAACCGCACGGGGCGCGCCACAAAGGCCCTCAACCCCGTCTACGACGCCGAGAGGGTGGCGAAGACGATGGTGCGCTGCGCCAAGCGGCCGAAGAGGGAGGTCATCGTCGGCGGCGCAGGGCGGATGCTGGCTCTGCAGCACACCCTCTCGCTCGGGCTCTACGAGCGTATGGCCGCGCGCATGATCGACAGGGACCACTTCCAGGACAGTCCGGCCTCCCCGGGCCCCGGCAACCTCTTCGAGCCGATGGAGGAGGGTACCGGCGTGAGCGGCGGCTGGAAGCCGGACGGCAAGAGCTCCGCGGGTAGGGCCGCCCTCGTCGGGGTCGCCGTCGCCGTCCCTGCGCTGCTCGGATGGCGCTGGCTCCGGAGAGCTTCCAGGTAGAGGAGCGGGCTCTATTACTCCCCGACCGTCTCGCCGGCGAGGAACGCGAGCAGCGCCACGTTGAACTCCTCGGAACGGTCGAACATGGGCACGTGCGCGGCCCTCTCCAGGATGAGCAGCCGGGAGTCGGGGATCTCCGCCCGCAACAGCTCACCGGCAGCCGGTGGGACCAGGGTGTCGTTCTCGCCCCAGATTAGGAGCGTCGGGGCCTCTATACTCCTCAGATCCACCCTCACGTCCTCCGCGAGGAGGTCTCTCGCAGCCCTCCAGAGGGTCGCCGGTCCCATCCTCATAGCGTCGCGGACGAGGACGGGCAGAAAGGCCGGCGCCGCGTAGCGGAGCGCCCCGAGTAACGGGCCGAGGTAGCCCAGCATCGACCTGCCGGTGGGCACCCCGGCCGGGTCGACCAGGACGAGGCGACGCACGGTCTCTGGCCTCTGGGCCGCGAGCCTGATGCTGATGTAGCCGCCCATCGAGTGGCCGACCACGTGCGCCCACTCCAACCCTGCGGCCTCCATCCACGCCGACAGCCACGAGGCCGCCTCCGTCAGGACGAAACGTCGGCGCAGACGGCGCATAGCCCCGAATCCGGGGAGATCCACGAGATAGACGCGGTGGCGTTCGGCGAGAGCAGGGACGTTCCTCGCCCACCAGCGGGTGGAGCCCGAGAGACCGTGCACCAGGACCACGGGCTCGCCCTCCCGGCCTGCCACCTCGTAGCGTATCCTGTACCCTTCGACGCCTACCTCGTGTCGGGATATCAGGCTACCCGTAGGCGGATGTCGGGGCTCCTCCGCCGCTATCTCCCTGAAGGCTGACGTCCGAGTTTCGCCTGTGTCTCCATCAGCAGGTACCCGGGTTCTCCGCCTCGCGTTCGCTCCTGGCTCTTTCGAGCAATTCCACGACCTCCTCGTCCGAGGTCTGCTCGAAGTTCCGATACCAGAAACCTATGGCCCCGAGGTCGGAAGGAGACTCGAGGCAGACCAGTTCGTCCACCTCGGGCTTGAAGAGCTCGGCGGTCTGGGCGGCGCACACCGGCGCGGCGAGGACGAGACGCTCTGGCCTCCGCAATTGCAGGGCCTCGATCGCGGCGCGTGCCGTCACCCCCGTCGCGAGGCCGTCGTCGACCAGGATCGCGGTCCGACCGACCACCTCAGGCTCGGGACGCTCGCCCCTGAAGTAGCGCAGCCGCCGCTCGACCTCGGCTGTCTCGTGGGCCGTGATCTCCTGGACGTAGTCGTCCGGGATGCCGAGCCGCCTGACTACGTCCTCGTTGAGGACGCGCACGCCGCCGGGTGCGACGGCTCCGATGCCGAACTCGGGCTGGCCCGGCGCCCCCAGCTTGCGCGAGACGAAGACGTCGAGCGGCGCCCCGAGGGCGCGGGAGATCTCATAGGCCACGGGCACCCCTCCCCTCGGCAAGGCGAAGACCACGGGTCGTTCTTCCCTGTAGCGGGAGAGCTTCCGGGCCAGACGGCGGCCCGCATCCCTGCGGTCATCGAACGGCGGAAAGCCGAAGATCCTCATGGCATCAGCGGAGGCTCCGCCAGAACGGCGCGAGGGCCTCGCGGCTCCTCTCGACCGGCTTCACACCGCCCGTGTGCTCCCAGTTCGGGGGTTCCTCCTCGACGCCTCGTATCGTCGCCTCGACGCTCTCGGTAAGGGCGCCCAGGTTGTAGCCCCCTTCGAGGACGAACGCGGGAGGAGGCGCCCCGACCTCGCCGCAGAGATGGGTGATCATGGCCGCGAAGCGTCCGAAGGCGCCACTCCCCAACGCCATGCCCCCGAGCAAGTCCTCAGCATGAGCGTCGAAACCCGCGGAGACGAGGATGAGCTCGGGCCCGAACTCGCGCAGCACGGGTCCGAAGACCCCGGCGAAGACCGCCGCGTAGACGTCCTCCCCCGAACCGGCGGGGAGCGGCACGTTGGCCGTAAAGCCCCGTCCTTCTCCCTCCCCAACCTCATCAGCCCTGCCCGTACCAGGGTAGAAGGGGCTCTGGTGGGACGAGAGGTAGAGCACCCGCTTATTGCGATAGAAGATGTGCTGGGTGCCGTTGCCGTGGTGCACATCCCAGTCGAGGATGGCGACCTGTCCGAGCCCCTTCGAGAGGGCGTGGCCCGCGGCGACGGCGGCGTGGTTCGTGAGGCAGAACCCCATACCGTAGTCCCTCCCCGCGTGGTGGCCCGGAGGGCGGGCGATGGCGAAGGCCGTCTCGCCTGCGAGGGCACTCTCGACGGCGGAGCAGGCGGCCCCGCTAGCCAGCGAGGCCGCCTCCCAGGAATTCTCGCCGACGGCCGTATCCAGGCTGAGATAACCTCCTCCCGCGGCGGAGATCTCACGCAGATGGTCGAGGTAAGCCGGGTCGTGGACCGCGGCGAGGGCTTCTTCTTCGGCAGGCTCGCATCGGCACCATCGTACGGATGCACCGCCACGCTCGGCGCCCTCGACCCCCGCGAGGGCCGCGGGGAACCGCTCGGGGGCCTCTACCCCGGCGAGGTGGTTGACGTGGCGCTCCGAGGCCGGGTCACTGTAGACGTGCAAACTCTTCACGCTCCCAGGTCACGCTTCTATCTTTGCGCCGCCTGTATTATCGGGGGTGTGCCTCACCTCCGGCAAGACCGGCCGAAACCGGTCGTTGCGCGTTCACCCTGTCCCGCACCACTCGACCATCGTCAGGGCGTACATCTTGACGAGGTCTACGAGGGCCTCGGTCTCGACGTACTCGTCGGGGGCGTGGACGTTCGCGCCTTTTGGGCCCCAGATCAGGGCCGGTGTGGCGCTGTAGAGGTTGAACATGAACGAGTCACAGGCGAACGCGGCCCCCTCGACGGGGAGCCCGCCCTCGCGGATTCGGCCCGCGGCCCTTCTTGCGACATCGACGATCTCGTGTCCTTCCGGCAAGCCCGAGCCCGGCAGAAACCGGATCAGCTTCTCGAACCTCGGCCCGATGCGGGAGAGGATCTCGTCCTCCCTCGCCCTCTCCTCGCAGAACGAGACGAAGTCCTCGCGCAGCTCCTCCTCGGAGGTCTCGGGGTAGCACTGTATCCAGACGTCCACGCTGCACACGCCGGGCACCCTGTCGAAGAGGTCGAGCTCCACGGACCCGGCCCTCACCCCCTGCACGTAGGCCGGCGGTCCTGGGTCGTCCTCGAAGTATTTGGAGCTGGATCTCTTCTGCCCGTGATAGGCCTCGTACTCGCGGAAGACATCGAGGAACCTCCCCGCGGCGTAGACGGGATTGACCGGCTCCCCACCGAGGGCCGCCCTGCCTGGCTTCCCCTCGAAGGAGATCCTGAACATGCCCCCGCCCTGGTTCTCGGGGCAGATAGAGAGGTTGGAGGGCTCTGGAACGATGGCCGCGTCCGCCTCGTACCCGCGCAGGCGGCAGGCGAGCGTACCGTTCGCCCCGCCGAACTCCTCGTCTACCACCGTCTCGATTATGAGGTCCCCGGCGAGCCTCACGCCGAGCTCCTCCAGCGCCCTGAGGGCCGTCATCGCGGCGGCCATGCCGCCCTTCATGTCGAGGACCCCGAGCCCGTACTGCCTGCCTTCCCTCACGACGCCGGAGAAGGGACCCGTGGACCACGGCTCGTCCCCACGGGGGACGGTGTCCATGTGACCCGAGAAGAGCAGCGACCTCCCCCCGCCACTCCCCTTCCTGGTGCCGACCACGTTCGGCCTCCCCTCGTAGCTCCTGCCTCCGAGGTAAGCCGCATGGTCGGTAAGGTCGGGGACGTCGGTGGGGAGGAAGGAATCCGTCTCGCAACCGAGCTCCGCGAGGTACTCTTCGACGAACCGTTGCACCTCGTCCTCGTCGCCCTCGGGGCAGCGATTCTCACTCGGGATCGAGACCAGGTCCCTGCTGAGATCCAGCACCGACTCGCGGTTCTCCTCGACCCAGCCTTCTATGGCCTGCGGGATCATCGCGCCCTCCGTTCGCGCCTGTACTCGCCCATCATGCTACTATGCCAGCATCTCGGATGGGACCTCTGGGGAAGGAGGGTTGCCGTGGAAGAAGGGGCAGCACGCGGGCGGACCGTATCGAGGCTCAACGTCCTCATCGCGATCACAGCGGCGATCATCGGTCTGATCTACGGCTACGACCTCGGCTCGATCGCGAGCGCACTCCTCTTCCTCGTGCCAGACTTCCACCTCTCGACTTTCATGACCTCCGTTGTAACCTCCGCCGTGGTGCTCGGGCAGTTGTTCGGGGCCTTCTCGGCGGGCCGCATCTCCAACACCATCGGGCGCAAGCGTACCCTGGTACTCGTCGCGCTCGGCTACGCGGCCTTCGCAGGGCTCCAGGGCCTCTCACCGAACGAGTGGTTCCTGACCGTCGTAAGGTTCCTCCTCGGGCTCGCCATCGGCATCTCCATAGTGGTCGCGCCGGC
Source organism: Actinomycetota bacterium (assembly GCA_902812425.1). Taxonomy (GTDB): domain Bacteria; phylum Actinomycetota; class Rubrobacteria; order Rubrobacterales; family Rubrobacteraceae; genus Rubrobacter_D. The sequence continues at coordinate 1,076 of CADDZK010000040.1, read as the reverse complement.
GTACATAGCTGAGTCGGCGCCAGTGAGCGTCAGGGGCTCCATGCTCGTCACCTTCCAGATAGCCACGACCTCGGGCATCGCCGTCGCCTACTTCGTCGGCGCGGCCCTCGCCTCGACCGAGAGCTGGCGCCTCATCCTCTCGCTCTCCGCCATCCCTGCCGTGATCGTGCTGATCCTCATCGCCCGCCTGCCGGATACGGCCCGCTGGCTCCTTATGAACGGCCAGCGCGAGGAGGCCACGGACCTCCTGCGCAGGGTCGAGCCAGACATGGACCCACAGGAAGAGGTCAGGAGGATCGAAGAGGACTTGAGCTACGAGGAGAAGGGGAGCTTCGCCGAGCTCTTCCAGGGACGTTTCCGCAAGGCCGGCATCTTCGTCGTCGGGCTTGGCTTCCTCGTCCAGATCACGGGCATAAACGCCATCGTCTACTACAGCCCGACGATCATAGAGAACGTCGGCGTTACCAGCCCGACGGGGGCCATAGTGCTCACGGGGTTCGTCCAGGTGGCTGGCGTGATCGCCGAGGTCATAGCCTTCCTCGTTGTGGACCGCTGGGGTAGGCGGCCCACGCTGCTCACCGGTATCGGGATGATGGGGGCGGCGAACGCCATCCTCGTCCTCGCCTACGCGCTGAACTCTCCAGCGACGATCACCTTTATCGGGATCCTGATCTTTACCATAGGCTTTAACTTCGGCTACGGGTCGCTGGTCTGGGTCTACGCCTCGGAGAGCTTCCCCGTGCGGCTTCGTACCCAGGGAGGCTCGGCCATGCTGACCTCCGACCTTCTCGCCAACTTCATCGTCGGGGTGGTGTTCCTGAGCGCGCTCGGTGCCCTGGGGGGCTCATTGACCTTCGGGATTTTCCTCGTGCTCGCGGTCGTCTCGTTTACCTTCGTCTACACCCTCGCCCCCGAGACCAAGGGACGCCCGCTGGAGGCGATCCGCACCTACTGGTACAACGGCGGCCGCTGGCCCGAGGAGAGCCGCACGTAAGACGGAGTATCAACAGGGATCAACCCCACAACGCTCGTCGCAGTTCGCCTAAGCCCAGGTGCTAGCACCGGGTACAGAAAAT
>CADDZK010000039.1 GCA_902812425.1 Actinomycetota bacterium | reverse complement strand
ACCCAGTAGGTTGGCAGAACCTCTCGGGTATGTCAGAAGACGAGCTGACGCGCTACCACGCTCCCCTCAGACGTATCCTGATCGCGACCGCGAGCGAAGACCTCGTGAGGTCCGTGCGCCGTCACGCCGAAGAACTCTTCACCATCGCCGAGGAAGTGGGCTGATTTAATACTTCAGCACGCTCGCGGCCTCCGCTTGTCAGCCAGTCAGCTGTGTGGTGCTCGTTCGCTTGCGAGAATGCTAGAGTAGGCTTGCGTCTTGAACACCGGGGCCAACCACGAGACTAGCTCAAATGCTGACATGCTGAAGTGCCGATCAGCTCAAACAAAAAGGGCCGGTGTTCATAGAAGGGTGAGACCCTTTTCCGGCCCTTAGCGGCCCCCAGAAAGGACCGCTAGGATGATACTAAGATTATAAATGGGCCTCCTCCCCCGGCGCAAGCCCTGTGAACAAAACTTAACTTTAGACCCTTATGTCCTCTGAAACGATGTTATAATCTGCCCTCGCGGGCCGCTAGCTCAATTGGCAGAGCAAGAGACTCTTAATCTCTAGGTTCCAGGTTCGAGTCCTGGGCGGCTCACCGCTCGTCAGAGCCACCTTATCCCCGTTCTTACTCCGAGCAGAGTCGTCTGGCCTGCCGTAAAGCGCCGTCCGCGCGACCTTTCGCATGCCGCACGAAAAAGCCGCCGGTCCCCCGACGGCTACCAAAAGAGAGCCAGGAAAGTGCAGGCTCTCCCCCGGCTCCAAAGAAGTCGGCCCGCGAACGAGCCGACTTCAACACTCTCTAGTTGGTTACTACCTGCGCCGCAGAATCGCGTAGGTCAGGATGCCCGACCCGAGGAGCAGCGCGGCCGCCGGCAGAAGGATGGCAGGACCACCGCTCGACGGAATATTGGGAGCCTGCGAGCCGGAGGTGGTCATCTCCATAGTGCTGCCCATCATGGTTGTGCCCTGAGCCAGTGCCATCGGCGCCAGGACCAGCATGGCCAGCAGAGCGACCATAGCAGCCAAAATAATTGCCCTCTTCATCTAGTCCTCCTTCTGTTTACTCTATCTACAAGCGGCCTGCACTTGCCCTCTCTAGCTGAGAAGTACCCACAGTGTACAGAACCGAAACGCAAAAGTCTTTATTATCTTAACAATTTTTAACAAAACTATCGCCTGCGGAGTCCCGCTCCTGTACGCTGGGCCTGCAAGCGGGGGCAGAAGGATTCGAACCTTCGGGCGTTTTACCGCCTCTGGTTTTCAAGACCAGCGCATTCGTCCGCTCTGCCATGCCCCCTCGCGAGTCTTCTTTGCGGAGATTATACGCTCTCGGGGCGGAACATCTATCATGGAGCGGAGAGACGGGCGTCGTCCTGGTGGTGCAGAATGTTGTCATCGTTACCGGTCGGGGGCGAGAGGTGAAAAAGAGGCTAAGGGAGCCTGTCAGCGGGCTCACACATCTGGTGGGGGCTCTGCTCGCCCTGGTCGCGCTGATCGTGTTGCTGGGCACGGCGGCAGGGAGGGTGGACCGGCTCGTGGCTTTCGGCATCTTCGGTCTCAGCCTCGTCGCGCTGTACGCTGCCAGCGCCCTCTACCACCTTCTGCCGCTCTCTGAGCCCGCTATCGCGAGGCTGAGGAGGTTGGATCACATGACGATCTTCATCCTTATAGCGGGGACCTATACCCCTATCTGCGTGCTCGCGCTCGATGGTGGCTGGCGGGCCGGGTTGCTCGGTCTCGTGTGGACCCTGGCGCTTTGCGGGATCGTGCTCAAGGTTGTGTGGATGGACGCCCCGCGCTGGCTCTCGGTGGGGCTCTACCTCGCGATGGGATGGCTCGCGGTTATCGCCGCGTCGGCGATCTTCAGGGCGGTGCCGCCAGGTGGGGTGGCCTGGATCCTCGGGGGCGGCCTCGTCTACAGCGCTGGCGCCCTCATCTACGGCCTCAAGCGCCCCAACCTGGTGCCTGGCGTATTCGGGTTCCACGAGCTGTGGCACCTCTTCGTCATGGTGGGAAGCGCCTGCCATTTCTGGGTAATGCTGCGCTACATCGCGCCGCTGTCCTAGACGTACTACAGGTCGGCAGAAGGACAGATGTCGTTCCGTAGGTACATAATCGCTTGCCACCTTGCCGTTCTCGTGAGGGACCTGGAGGCTGTCGCTCAGGATACCGTGCGCCTCGAGAACTTCGTCTGCTCGCGGAGTGATCTCTAGCCTCAGCATCCGATAGACGGTGTTCCTTTCCTCTCCATCGAGCCAGTCCAAGGCTTCGGGGACCGCGCCGGCGTAGGATTCGATAAGAGCGTCCCGATCTCGCTCCAAGTCCTCCACACGCTCCTCGTGGGCCGCTATGGCCGCGATCTCAGCCTCGGCCATCTGGCGGGTGCTATCCAGCTCCTCCAACTTAGAGGCGAGCTCCTCAAGGGTCATGAGGCCCGCTGCCTGCTGGTCCTGGTAGGCGCCGCGAAGGCGTACACACTCTGCCACCTTCTCCGCCCACATTGCTGCTTCCCGCTCCGGGTCGGAGTGCCTGCCTTCCCTCTCCTGCGCTATGAGCAGGTCCATGCCGGCACGTATGCGCTCTGGGTGCTTCAGCATCCCGCAGACGAAATCCCAGACCGTGGCCTCGACCTTCTCCGCCCTGAGACACTTCTGCTTGCAAGTATAGGCATGCTTGCCAGAACGAGGGCAGTGATAGTAATGGTAGCGAGCTCCGTTCTTTAGTTGACTCGTGCGCGTATGCATCTTCCTCCCGCATTGGCAGCGCATGAGACCACGCAACTCCCACGGGCGATTCAGGTACTTCCTCTCGCGTCCCGACCTGCCGTCCATCGAGCTACGTGCCATATCCACGAGTGAGCGTGGAATATGGGCGGGGACAGGCGCGGCTATCCACTCTTCTCTTGGCCGCTACCTGAACGTCCGCCTCTTCCTATAACTGCGCCGACCGTTACCATCGGGCTCGGAGACTGTACGCTCTGTGACTCTCTGGCGGTTGTACCACTGCACACCATACTCCTTGTTGGCGTCGAGTGTCGCGGCTACTTCCGGTGGCAGGAGGCCAGATATCTCCTCGAATGTGTGGGCTCGGTACGCGTCGTTATAGACGATCCTCTTTATCTTGCGCCAGTCCCACTGCTGCTTACCAGTGGGCGAAGGCACGCCTTCTCTGAACAAGCGGGTCTGTATTGTGTGCTGGCCGAAACCGACCGCCGCTAACCGGAACACCTTCTCCACCATCGCCATCTCCGCCTCGCAGACGACCAGAGCATCCCTCGCCTCGTTGTAGCGGAAGCCGTAAGCTGGCCTCGCCACGACCTTGGCCTTACGCATCATGCCGCGACGGGTCCTCTCGGCTATCTTCGCCCGCTCGTACTTGGCGAGTTGGTCAAGGATACCGTCGGTTAGTTCTCCTTCGGGAGAATCGTCTCCCCTATCGTTAAGTGCGCGGATCTTCGTGTCGTGCTCTTCGAATTCGCGCCGTAGCAGGTAGTGGTAAGCGGGTTCGCGGGCGAAACGGCCCCTATCCTGTGCCAGCACGACAGAGACACCACCCTCGGCTACAAGGTCCCTCACACGATCCATACCCGGCCTCTCAAGGCTTGCCCCGCTCTGGCCGGCGTCCACTACCTCCTCGAGGACCTCATAGCCTTCTCTCGCGGAATGATCTCTAAGAGCTTCTATCTGTTGAGCGAGGGGATAGCCACTTCTTGCTTGCTCGTCTGTAGAGATACGGGCGTAGAGGATGGCCCTCTTGGGGCCGTGACCGTTCGTTGAGGGCATGGCTACCGCCTATCTTTGAGGAGGTCTACGGGACGTACTCCTAGCACATCGGCCAGCTTCTTGAGAGTAGCTGGGTTTGCGCCCCCGCCCTGCTCAATCTTCCATACGCTGGTATTCGCTACCCCCGCTAGATCAGCCAGGCGTCTCTGACTGAGCCCCTGGTTTATCCGCAGTTCCTTGAGTGTGTCCACGTCTACCTCCACAGCTGTGAATTCTACGCGAATATTGTACAACATAAGTTTACAATAGACAACATAGGTGTTAACGTACTAGCACTGATAAAGAAGTGGCCCCGCGGGTGGTGCAACACCCCGGAGCCCGGCCCACAGAAAGGGGTACAAACTGTGGACACCAACAGAGTACCGCAACCCCGCTACGAAGACGACACTGTAGAGGCCCACTACGCCTGCCTGAAGCGCCCCTGCGCCTGCCTCGAAGGTTGGGTATTGGTCGGCTACATAGACGAGTACGGAGAGGAGAGAAGCCTCCTACCGCTGTCGCCGCTGCAACGCCGGCGAAGCCTCCTAGCTCCGTCCGGATAAGCCACGCACCCACCAGGGAACCTAGCGAGGGGCCCACCACCGGGCCGAGGTTTTCCAATCAGATTGGAATATGTAGCTTCGCTACAAACGGAGGAGAAGTAATGACGGAGAACACGACACGAGTGGGGTTTGTGGAGGACCTAGGTCCCCTGTTCGGGGTATGGAGCGACCCGGACGGGCGCGAGTGCCTGCGCGACGATTTCGCCGAGAAGGGCGCTGAGGAGCTGGCGCGTGGCTTCAAGCGGGCCGAGCTGCTCTTGAGAGGGCTGGCGCTACACGCTGAGGAAGCCATAGGGTACGGTACCGTGTGCGTACTCTACGACGCCATAGACCAGGCTAGGAGGGCCCGCAGAGTTGCGGAGAGCTACATCGAGGAGGGGAGCTGATGCGGATGGTGATGAACGGCAAGCGAGTGCAGGAGCTCAGGGAAGATAAGGGCTTGAGTAAGCAGGCTCTCGCCGAGGCCGCCGGCATCAACCGAGGGACGGTGCGCAGGATCGAGCGCGAAGAGCCCATTCGGGTGAAGACGGCTAAGAAGGTAGGCGCGGCGCTCGAGGTCAACCTTCGAACCATCGGCCAGCCGTACTACGAGCCTGAGAGGGCAGCCATCATGGGGGCGGTGGCTGCCGAGTTCCATCTGGAGCGCTTACAGAGAGCGTAGAGAGACTCAAGGGCCAGGGTAGGTCTTAGAGTACAAAAGAACACGTTGAGGGGAGAGCTTCAACCCCTCGGCCAAAGAACCCCGCCCCTTACGCTGCAGCGTTGCCAGAAGTCTATGTGGCAAACCCAGGCGTCACATCGGCCAAGTAGCACATTTCGATACGTTTATAGGCTGATTGCCCTTATCCACCAACCTCCAAGAAAATGTGCCACTCGGCCGATGCCCAAAGCCTTGGGTGCCGCCTACAATATGCTCATTACCGGGAAAGGGTCTACTTCCCCCCTCTGACCCATCCCGCGTCTTTTCTCAGGCCGGGCGGCTCCGACACCGCATCAAGTGCCCGGCCTTCGCTGTGCCCCGCCCCTTAAACTAAGAGATGGCCGCGCCGGTTTTCTAGCCTCTTTACGGCGCGGCCTTCGCTGTGAGTACCACGTTGCGCGAGATCTCGGATGGTGCGACCATGACTACCCCCGATGTGTCCGAGTCCAACACTACGGTGCATCATCCTCTTACTCGGAGCATCGGCTTCTATCATAGGGCCGGGCCTACTTTCACACGGTGCTACGGAGGGCTCGGCCCTTCACTCTGCCGGAAGCTTATGCGCACAGGCTGGGGACCGCCAGCATAGAGATAATCACTAATTTGCGGTGTATGTTCTTGCTCTGGTGGGTATAGTATTGGCGTATCGTCAAGTCGGGCGCTCCCAGATTCCCCCCTCCAAGGAATAGCGACCCGGCTTTTCTATGTCGGCGGTCCTGCCCGCCCCACGTCTCGGCTATGCGGCTTCTTATTCTTTCGCTTCTTCTTTCTCCTGCTCCTCTTCTACCTTCTTTAGGCCTTCAATCATCTCGAAGGTGAAGCGCACCATCCCACTGTCTTTGCCCTTGTGCTCCTAGTAGATGGCTTCATCGTCGTAGTAGACGAGAACTTCTGAGAAGAGCCCTTTGTTGTAGTAGAGTCCTTGTGCCCACTCAGGGATAGCCTTGTCCTTTACCTTGCGCGCCTGCTCACTCACGGCGGTCCTCCTTTTCTGGACATCCTACGGGGCCGAAAGCCCTTTGACGGCAGCCTCGCAGCTCCCAGGGTAAAAGAGAAGCCCCGGCGCGAACTCGGAGAGGAAGTAATACAACCTTGGGAAGGGCAATACCTTTCACCCGCCGGGGCACTCAATACTACTCCTCCTTGATACTCGCCGCACTTAGTTCTATTAGGATGGTTCTCTGGGCAGGGGCTGTCACCGCAGGCAGCAGGTACTGCCGCATTTACGGGCCGGGCCCTACCATCGCGATGTTCCCGGCCCGCGCAGGTCCGGAGAAGACCACCTAGAGACGACAGGGTACGTTTAGCCTGCCTCGCTAAGGTGGTAAAAGCTATTTGTATGAAGGAGAGACTATACAAGCGTAAGGCTGAGCAGGAGCAGTGAGCACAGCTAGCTGCACTAAGGGCAGACGAGGTCTTTAGTACATCCTCCTCCCGAATGCGTAGAGCGGAGCGTGCGCCTAAGGAAGCTCTCTACAGAGCCGAAGTCTTCAAGTGGAGGCTAGCAGGGAGCAGCTTTTGGCCGCGTCCGCCACGTTCCCTAGTCAGTAACGTTCGCCAGCAGGTAGTGACAGGCGGCGCCCAAATAGAGGGCTAATCTAGCTTGCACTCCAGCCCTTTGTCTCTGTTCACACGCGAGCATAGAGGATCTCTTCGTTGGGGCACATATCGTAACCCTACCCTTCCCGCGCTCATCTCTGCAGTACCTAACCAGAAGATCGCACGGCCTCTACGAAGCAGAACCGCACTATAAAGCATAAGAGCACTCTACCGAACAACAGACGAAATAGACAGAAACCGTTCGCCTGTATCTAACAAGGGAGAAATAGAGTCTACTAACCTGTAAGGTTTGGATCTGTTGAGCGAGCCAGAGGGCACGGTAAGAAGAGGAAGATACTAGAGAAGAGCTGGTAGGTACACAAGAACCTGGTGGGAAAAGCGACGAGGGAGGTGCCCAGAGCATGGTGGGACTACTAGGGAGGCTTCAAAGAAGCGGCGTGGGGCCGTAGAGCAAGCCATGAGCGTTCTAGAAAATCTGCGGACGCGATTGCAAAGGGGCAAAAGCGACAAGCGTGAAGGAGGAGCTTCCGGCAAAAGCGGTAGGACTGGGGATAAGTGCTCTGGCCGCACTCATAATCCTCTCACTCTCCGTTTACCTCCTTCGAAAGCGAACTGGAGAAAACGGAGAAGAAGCCGGAGAAAAAACAACCCCAGACACTCCAGCACCGGAGGTAGCAGCCTCCGACGCCCCAGAAGCGGACGTAGAGTAGAAGCTCTGTATGGTGGGCAAAATGGCAGCTACCCGCCTGGCAGGCAAGCTAGGATGGAGTATACAGAGGAGGTGGCAGATAGCGTAGGATAGAGAGAGCCCGTTTTGCAATCGCTCGCCCCATGACTTAGGAGGTCCACAGCTAGTGAAGAAGAGGCTATTGGTTCTGCTGATGGCGCTATCGCTGTTGATGATGGCAGTAGGCGTACCGGTCGCTCTAGCGGCGACAGGGGATGTAGTCGTCCCAGTGACCGGTCATATCAAAGACCACCCCGGCATGTCCTTCAAGGGAAGGGTGATCAACCCAGACGTTACCTACAATGCCACCCACGATACCCTCAAGGTCTCCGGTACCCTACGTGGCACCTTGACCAAGGCTGACGGCACCACCAAGTCAGTAAACCAGACGTTCACGACTAGGGCGAAGGCTAAGACCGGCTCGGACACTAGTGGCTACTCGACGACGGCTACTTCTTGCTCGATCCTCAACCTCGACATAGGCGCGATACACCTCGACCTGTTGGGTCTTGTTGTAGACCTCTCACCCATCCATCTCGATGTGACGGCTGTGCCTGGTGCGGGCAACTTGTTAGGCAACCTGCTGTGCGCAGTCGCTGGACTCCTTGACCCGAACAGCGCCCTGGCTAACTTCCTCAATCAGCTGCTTGGCCTACTGTTCACGGTCTAGCACCCTATTCAGAAAAGGTTAAGTAGAGGGAGCGGTCTAACCGCTCCCTCTGCCGTATGGGCAGGCAGCGTGCCTGCGCTTGAAGCGTGGCTAATGACGTGAAGCTACCCCTCACAGGCCGCAAGCACGCTCCTTGGATTATACTTATACAGGGTTGAGTTTAGGGAAATAATTTGCCTAGCCTCTATCACCTATCGCTTCTCCGGTTGCCTACCAGCCCCTAGGTTTCGGGTCCCACTGCGCTCAAAGGCACGGGTGTCATCATGGCCTGACTCCTCGCCCACCAGCACGCTAGTGCCGCAGCAAGCACCAGGTCGTCGTGATCCGTCTCCCTCCAATGCTCATAGGAGTCATGAGAGGTCTTCAGATTTATCTTCCTGAGGAAGTTGAGCAGCTCCGCTTTGAGGGCGGGCCACCGCTCCAGGCCCTCGGCCACCTTCAGGGTGCCGGAGTGGAACGGGACCTCCAGAGCAGCCACGAGATCGCGTTTAGGAACACTGGCACCGGGGCCGGAATATATCGCCGCATCTCCGCCAGTTATAGTGACGGCCCTGAACCAGGGGTTCCGCTCCCTGAGCAAATCCGTAACGGCCCTGCCCACGCCCGTTGCGTCCACCACCAACTCCGGCCATTGCCGGTAGACCGTGGGCTCCCACGGCACCCTCGTCTCGCTTATGAGTTCTTCACTTCTCATCAGGCGAGCGATGCGGTCGGCCTGCTCTGGGTAAGGCGTCCTCAAAGGGTAGCGCTCGAGGTGACGAAGGTGGAGGGTGTTCTCCACCCGCCCGGCTAGGTTGCTTTCCTTGGCCTCCTCTACCACGGCGACGGCCGTATAGTCTGCGCTCTTTCCGAGGTCTACCCCGACGTAGAAGCCCACCTCAAATCACCTCACTACCCGTAGGGTCCTAGTACCTTGGCCTCGGCGGCCAACCGTGCCCCAGCAGGCCAGGGCGGCCGCCAGCACCAGGTCGTCGTGATCGTGGAGGCCCTCATCTACGTACTCAAGTAATGCGACACTTTAGAGCAGCGCCTCCAGCCGCTCTCTGAAGAGTTCTGTAGCGTTACTCGCAGGTGGCAGCTCTTAGCGCGGGCCGACGTTCCGCAAGCGAGGGGCTGTGCTCTGTTCGCGAGACTTCATTTTGCCTGAGGTAGTTTCTGCACCGACTAGCCAGTCTGGGAGCTTCCATACCTTAAACTGGTCGCGCATCTCTTCTACGCTGGTGAAACCAAGTCACTTAGCTAAATTTTCAGGGGAGTGAATACCCTTCCAGCGTAGGGTGCCTAGCATCCCTACAGTCCAGAAAGGGTTTCTGTCCCCCGACTGTGATAGATTCATGTCCGTTGTCGGCGCGGGCTTCTGATCCTGGCGGAGCGGCCCGCGCCGCCTCCTTTCTCTTAAGCTCTCGCCAATTCTAACCGCTCGGCTCCATCCCCAGCGAGTAAGGCATAGAACTGCAAGCTACTTAGGTTTTGTACTTGTGAGCCGAGGGGCAGATGTCGTTGATGATGCAGCTCGGGCAGTCGGGTTTGCGTGCCCTGCACGTTCGGCGTCCGTGGAAGATCAGGAGGTGCGAGAAGATTGTCCAGTCTTCTTCGGGCACGACTTTCATAAGATCCTGTTCTATCTTCGCGGGGTCTTCGCTCTGCGTGAGGCCAAGCCTGCCAGAGACGCGGCGTACGTGTGTATCCACGACGATGCCCTCGTCCATGCCGAAGGCGTTGCCGAGGACCACGTTGGCCGTCTTGCGCCCGACGCCGGGTAGCGCGACGAGCTCCTGCATGGTGCGTGGAACCTCTCCTTCATGCTCGTCTACGAGGGCGCGGGCCATGCCCCGCAAGGAGCGGGCCTTGTTGCGGTAGAAGCCCGTCGGACGGATGTCCTCCTCGAGCTCGCCCGGCGGAGCGCCGGCGTAGTCCTCCGCCGTGCGGTACTTCGCGAAGAGGCTCTCCGTTACCCCGTTCACCCGTACGTCGGTGGTCTGGGCCGAGAGCATCGTCGCGACCAGGAGCTCCAGAGGGTTCGTCCAGTTCAGCTCGGTGCGCGCGTCGGGATACTCCGCCTTCAGACGGCCTATGACTTCGGTTGCCGGTGCGGAGGATGAGTTCACGATGGCCGGGGATTATACCCTGTTCTAAACTGTCTCCGTAAGAGAGCCGGCGACAGATGGGAGCCCGAGCATGGCCGAAGTCACCTTCGACTACCAGAACCTCGTGGAGGTGGAGGGCGGTCTGCAGAGCGGGGAGCTTGACGAGCTACGACCCCGCCTGCGTGAGGCTGCGGACGGGCTTCTCGGGGACCGGCCTGGCTTCATACGGTTGCCGAAAACCGGGGAGTACGCCGAAGCTTCGGCGCGCATTGCCAATGAGATCCAGAATGCTTCTGCGACGGACTTCATCCACGTCGGGATCGGGGGCTCGGCACTCGGCCCGATGGCCCTGCACAAGGCGCTCAACCATCCTTATTACAACGTGCTCTCGGGCGAAGCCCGCCGCGGTCCGCGCATCCACTTCGCCGAGAACACCGACCCAACGACGCTCTCGGCCATCCTCGACGTCGCAGACCCCGACGGAACGTGGGTCAACGTCGTCACCAAGTCCGGCTCGACGGCCGAGACGATGGCGAACTTCCTCGTGATCCGGGGCGTCCTCGTAGGCTCTCTGGGAGACTTCGGCTTCCAGGAACGCACGATCGCCACCACGGACCCCGAGGAGGGGTTTTTGAAGCAGATCGCCGACCAAGAAGACCTGAAAGTCCTCCCTATACCACCCGACGTGGGCGGACGGTTCTCGGTCCTCACACCGGTCGGGCTGCTCCCGGCCGCCGTAACCGGCCTCGACGTAGACGCGCTGCTCGCCGGTGCCGCGCAGTGCGTGGACGAGGTAAACGAGCAGGGAGCCGAGCACCCCGCAGTCGTTGGAGCGGCGATGCACTACCTCATGGATACCGCGAGGGGGCGCAACGTCAGGGTCATGATGACCTACGCCGACGCCCTGGAACGGCTCGCCGCCTGGTTCGTCCAGCTCTGGGCCGAGTCCCTGGGAAAGGACGGCAAGGGCTCGACACCCCACGGCGCCGTCGGCACTACGGATCAGCACTCGCAGGTACAGCTCTACATGGAGGGTCCACAGGACAAGGTGATCGAGATCGTCGAGGTCGAGAACCATCCCCGCGACCTTGAGATACCAAGAGCCTACGAAGACCTCGAAGGCGTAGGTTACCTCGGGGGACACACCATGGCCGAGCTACTCAACGTCGAGTGCGACGCCACGCGACGAGCTCTTACGGAAGCAGGCCATCCCAACTCGACCATAAAGCTCGGCGCCGTAAACGAAGAGAACCTCGGCTACCTGCTGCAGGCCCTTGAAGTACAGACCGCCATAGCGGGCGCCCTCTACGGGGTCAACGCCTTCAACCAGCCAGGCGTGGAGGCGGGGAAGCAGATCACCTACAAAAGGATGGGCAGGCCAGGGTACTAGCTACTCAGCACGCCGCCTCCTATCGGTCGGCGGCTTTCAGCACGTCAGCATTTCAGCAAAGGCGTGGAGAGAGTAACCTACGCTTTCGAGAGGGGGTGACTACTACCAGTGGATCTCGCTCCGTGAGCGACGCGGTTCGAAGGAAGCTGAGAGCGAAGGCGCAAGCCTGAGCGTGCTGAGATGCTGACGAGCCGCCTGGCGAAGCCGGCGGCGTGCTGAGTAGCTATTTCACCGCGAGCCCGAAGACTACAGGCGCGGCCTTGCCGTGCAGCGGCGACTCCTCTCTGTCCCTGACCACGCGCCAGAGTGCCGGGTTTTTCCGCTGTAGTTCGCCGAAGGCGCCGTTCCTCTCGACGTCGTCGGCTACGAGCGCGCCTCCGGCTCGAAGATGGGGCCACACCTGGTCGAACTCGCGCCGCATGTTCTTAAAGGTATGCAGGCTATCGTGTACGAAGAGGTCCGCCGTCCGGGTCTCTTCGAGGAGTTGCGGCAGGAGCCGGGCGCTGGGCCCCCTATACAGCTTCCATCGGCCCCTTAGCGCCTCTGGTACGGCTATGCCCCAGAACCTCTCGTACTCCCTTCTCAAGGGTGGCAGGTCCACGCTGTAGAGTGTGCCGCGGCCGTTCTCCTCCATAGCTCTCAGGATGAAGGCCGAGCTCACGCCGTAGGCCACCCCCGTCTCGACAACTACGGAAGGGGAGATCAGGCGGCACAGCACGTAGCAAAGACGCGCCAGCCTGGAGTCCGCGGCCCAGCGCGGGCTGAACGCGTCCTCCGCACGGATCCGTCCGAGGAGCCTGCGCGTGCTCTCTTCGGTCTCCTCCAGGGCGGGTTCTTCGAGGATCCCGGCCACACGACCGAGGTGCCTCTCCAGATCCCGAAGCGCCTGCTCCCAGGTTACGGTCTCGTACGCCGGGGGCTCACCCGAGAGCCGCTGCACGCCGAGGTCCGCGTACCCGGCCAGCCTGTCGTGGAACTCTTGCGGACGCCGTGGGAGAAGCGAGAGCAGGAGACCCAGACTTCTCAGCGGCTGCACGACTCTTCCTTAGGCTCTCTACGACAGGACGGCCTAATGGTAAGTCACGGGGCCGCCTTCCGGTAGTTCGGGCTGGCCGGGTATAATGGGGTCTGCGTCGGCTCAAGCGAACGAAGGGTTTCCTCTATTATGAAGTGGCTCAACGTCTACGGTCTGCCCCGTCTACCGCTGTTTCTCGCGAGATGGGCGATGCGGCTCGGGCTGCCTGGTCCGACGTGGTACAAGTGGAAAGCCGCGTCCGCAGGGACCGGCGTCATCCTGGACGAGATGATCCGGGCCGCCGACGACCTCGGCTACGACGGTCAGAAGATAGGCAAGCTTGCCATGAGCCGTATCGGCGAGAAGCAGGGCTCCGACCTGCGCGAGCAGCTCGGTGTGAAGACGATGAAGGACGCCGTCGACGTAATCATGCTCGCCAATCGCTTTTTCGACATCGAGATCACACTCACCGAGACGAAGGACGGCGAGTACGTCATAAACGCCGACCGCTGCCCGTGGTTCGGCGGGATGGGCCACGAGGGCGTCCCAGGCTGGGACGTGAAGCCCTGCGCCGCTTTCTCGACCTACGAGAAGGCGATGGTCCAGGCCATAAACCCGAACGTGAAATTGTCGTACACCGAGAAGCGGACCACGGGCGGCCACACCTGCCGCGGCGTCTACCAGTACCGTGACGCGGAACTCGGCGACGGTCCGGCCACCGGCGTGACGCCCGAGATGGTCAGCATAGGCAAGAAGCCGAAGAAGTAAGGGTTTCACCGAACCGATGGTCTGCGGCGCGTGTGAAGGTCTGCGTTACGTAGTAGAGCGTGGTGAGTTCTGAACGCTCGCGATCAACCGCAACCAGAACCTGCTTGGCAAGTCTATGCTGGTCTTCAACCATCACCGCGAGCGCGTCTCCGAGCTTACCACCGAGGAATGGGCAGGTCTTCATCCCTATCTAGCGAGGACTACCGCGGCGCTGGACAGTCTGTTCGCCCCCGACCAATATAACCTCGCCTTCTTGATGAACCTCGACGCGCATGTGCACCTGCACGTAGTCCCGCGGTACGCTTCACCCCGAAAGTGGCGCGGTCAGACATATACCAACCCACACTTCGGTTCCCTCTTCGACGCGGAGGGACAGCGAGGCTAGGAGGAGACGCTGAACGCGCTCGCGGACGCCGTGAGAGAGCGTCTGTAGCTGCTGGCGGTTACCTCAGCGCGTAGTGGTAGCGCGCAAGCAGCGGCAGCGTCAGCGTGCCAACGAGGGCCTTGTCGCGGGTCTTCATCTTTTTCTGCCACTCGCGGTCCTGGCGCAGTTCGACAGTACCCGTGTCGAAGCGGTTGGGGTTGCCGCTGACGGTGTGGCTGATACCCAGCTTGACAGCCCGCTCGCCTTCGAGGGGTAACTCGGCTTCCTCTTCGCCAACGAGCGCGAGGATCCGCTCGAAGCTACGGCGGGGTTCGGCTACGAAGTCCTCGTAGCGCAGGCGGAGGTATCTCTTCGGAGTCTGGCGCCAGAGCGCCTCTATAGCGGCGTTCCAGGCATCCCACAGGACGGCGCTCTGGGTCGGGGTCTTCCGGTGCATGAACTCGCGGTCGGGGCTGTCGGGCTGGGGCTTCTTCTTCGCCCAGGAGAAAGCTGCGGCCCTCGGGTCCCTGACCAGGTGCAACACGCGGAGGTCTATCCCTGGGACCATGCCGAGGGCGTAGCCGTAGGCTGGCTCTTTGGAGGTGTCGACGACCACGCGACTGCCCGAGACCGACTGGATGGCCCTGTAGAGCCTTCCCGTGTTCTCCAGGAACTCACCGAGGCGAGCCCGGATCTTCTCCCTCCCGCCTTCGGTCAGCATCATGGGGATGTGACGGGTACGGGCACCGGAGTACTGCAGCCGCATCATCTCGCGGGCGAGGGCCTCGTCCTGTCCGCCGAACTCTCCGTCGAAGACAGACGACCAGAACGGGCACTCCCTGGAGGGCCTGCCGCAGCCGCAGAGCCTGTTCTCTATCAGGGCGTGCTTCCAGATAAAGTTCAGCTCGCCCCCTGAGAAGAAACCATCGACCTGGCCCAGGGTGTTCGCCAGGATGGTACTCCCGCTCCGACCGAGCCCGGCCACGTAGAGGACCTTGACCGGCCCTGCCGCACCGCCCTCCACTATCGGTTCCCCTTCCGGAACCGCCTCGGCAGGGCTCTTTGGGCCACCCTCCAGAAAGTGCCGAGGAACTCTTTATCCGTCTCGGAGAACCCGAGCAGCCACAACAGCCCGAAAAAGAGAACGACGAGGAAGCCGCCGAGGAACATGATCGTCGGAACGGAGACAGGCACCGGCAGGAATCCGAATATAGCGTCGAGCGGCAGGATGATCTTCAACAAATACGTCACGACGGCGGCGATGACGCCCGCCGTCAGGGGCTTCAACCATACCCTGTTCACCGGCCAGTACCCGAGCCGCCACTTCACCGCGGACATCGTCCCCGTGTTCTCGACGATGATCGCCGTGGCCATCCCGATGGCGGCCCCCATAACCTCGAAGCGAGGAATAAGGATCAAGCTCACGATCACCCCGGTGATCGCGGCCGTGGTAGTGGCGATCATGGCGTAGTTCTGGTTCTCGGTCATGGCGAGCATCCGCGGCGCCGGCCCGACGGCAGAGCTGTAGAGCTGCGCGACGGCGACGATGACGAGCGCCGTGACACCAGCCCCGAACTTCGGACCGAAGATCCCCATTATCTCTGGACCGAAGACCACGATCACCAGAAACAAAGCGAAAGCGCCGGTGAAGATCCAGCGCGATACGTCCTTGTAGAGCCTGCCCATCTCCTGCGTGTCCTGCCGGGCGTGGAGGCCGGAGATGATCGGGGAGAAGATGCCGGAGAAGGCGAAGCGTACCACCGTCAGGAAAGTGGCCGTGCGCGCGGCGGCGTTGAAGATGCCGACCGGAGCCCCTGCGGCGAAGATGCCAAGGATTAGGATGGCGGAGAAGTTGTCGAGGTACTGGGCGCCCTGCGTGATGCTCATCGGGATGGAGACACCGAAGAGAGCCTTCGTCTCGAACCTGGTCTCCTCCCGGCGGTCCAGTAACTTCGGGAAGAGCTTCCTGAGATAGTAGAGCCCGACGACTCCGGCGAGGAGCATCGAGAGCGCGTAGGCGGCTATTACGCCGTAGATCTTGGCCCCGAGCACGTAACATACCCCGACGAAGATCAGGAACAGCCCAGGACGTATGAGCTGCTGGATGTAGGCCGCGTACGTCACGGTCTGGAAACCCTGGGTCGCCCACGCGGTCATGCTCATGAACACGAAGAACGGCAGCACGAAAGCGAAGGCGCGCAGCACGCTTACCATGTTGGCTCCGTTCTCCTTCAGCCAGCCCGAGTCTGCGATGAAACCGGCCCCGAAGAACAGTACGGAGGAGAGAATCAAGCTCAGAATGATCGGGAACAGAAGCGCCATCACTATGGTGCCGCGTACCCGCGCGGCATCCCCGTGCTCCCGGTAGTGGGCGACGTAGCGCACCACGCCGTTCTCCATGCCGAAGCGGGAGAGTATCTGCAGGCCGTTGATGAGCGCGACGCCCGCGGTATAGAAACCGTAGAACTGCACCCCGAGCAGACGTGCGAGGACAGGCTGCGTGGCAAACGCGAGTAGTTTCCCGATCCCCTGTCCGGCGGTGCTTATCCCTGCGCCACGCGCGACCTTGGCAACGTTGGTGTCGTCGTCTCCGGGCCCGACCGGCTCTTCTACCGTCGCCCCGATAGCTCTGGCCTCAGAGGATTCCTCCCCACGCACGCTATTCTGTTCTCTCTCGAAGTCCCGTCTTGAAGTCACGGCGTCAGATTATAGAGGTTTTGGGCCAGATCGAAACCCCTATGCTCCTCCGACATGGGGGAGCGAGCCTCCCGCGTCCTTCAGGATGTAGTCGTCGAACATCTTCTTGACGATGTCGGGGTTGTCCGAGGCGATGTTATCGTTCATGTCGGGATCGCTATTGAGATTGTATAGCCTCGGGTTGGAGCGGTCGTTTACGCTGAACATCACGTACCTCTCGTCGCGGGCCCACACGTACTCGTTGTAGCCCAGCGTGAAGTGGGGACGGGGGGCGGGCTCCCCGCCTTCGAACAGGAGCGTGAGGTACTGGCCGTCCATCGGCTTGGGCGGGAGGAGGCCTATGGCGCCGAGGATCGTCGGCGCTACGTCGTAGGTCGAGGCGAAGTAGTCGCTCGTCTGGCCCGCCCCTTTCCCGTCGGGAGAGCGGATAAAGAAAGGGATGTCGGTGAGCTCGGGCCAGAGCGCTCCGAAAGGCTTGCCCGTATAGCCGTGCTCGCCCAGGGCGACGCCGTGATCCGCGAGCACGAGCAAGAGGGTATCGTCCATGCGCCCCGTTGACTCCATCTTGTCGAGGAAGTGTCCGGGCCAGCGGTCGACCATCGTCACCTCTCCTGCGTAC
>CADDZK010000038.1 GCA_902812425.1 Actinomycetota bacterium | reverse complement strand
TCTGCGCGACGTGAGGAGGGCCGGTGCGGAACGCGTCGTGATGGGAACCGCCGCGGTCGAGGATCGGGGCCTGCGGCGGCGGGCGATAGGCGAGGCGGGCGATTCTCTGGTAGTCGCCGTCGACGCCCGAGGGGGGGTCGTGGCGACACACGGCTGGAGGAGGTCGAGCGGGGTCTCTGTCCTCGCTCTCTCTGAGGAGTTGGCCTCAGACGGCGTCGCCTCGGTACTCTACACCGATGTCGCCCGCGACGGTATGGACGCGGGGGCGGCCCTCGAAGGGACCGCCGCCGTCGCGAAGACGATCCCCACCATCGCCAGCGGGGGCGTCCGCGGGGCCGGGGACGTGGCCGCGCTCTTCAGGACGCCCGGTGTCGTTGGTGTCGTCGTCGGTACCGCGCTCTACGAGGGTAGGGTCACGCTGGGAGAGTTGGTAGCGGCTGGTTCGTAGCGTGTGCCCGGCTTCGTCCGGGCACGGTCAAACTTCCGCAAAAATACCTCATTTGGGGGATACGCACCGAGCGGGGCCGCTGTAGGATGCTCTGGTCGTATGAAGAGGAGGGGAGTAGATTCCCATGGTGAAAGGAGCGTGGATGAGGCGAAGAGTGATCTTGATGGTGGTGGCCATGATGGCCGTCCTCGCGGTGGCGGGCGGGGTAGCCCTGGCGGCGACCATCGACGGCACCAACGGCAACGACAGGCTCATGGGGACCGACCACGCCGATCAGATAAACGGCAAGGGCGGCCAGGACATAATCCGGGGACACCTCGGCGCCGATACCCTCAACGGTGGAGCAGGAGCCGATACCATCTATGGCGGCGCCATGGACGAGTTCGCCAAGGACTCCGTCAACGGCGGGAAGGGTGACGACGATATTAGGGTATTTAATGACCCGGCCTCGAAGGACGTCGTCGACTGCGGCTCCGGCTTCGATAGGGTCGTCGTGGACTCCAAGGACGTCGTGAGCGGCTGTAATCGGGTAGTACGCCCGTAGCTCATCTGAATCCGACGGCATCCCGTGTACACGGGATGCCGCCGTTCTCTGTGCGCACCTTGCCTGAGGTGCTGCCTAGAACTCGAGCGTGGAGGAGACGGGTTCGCCCTCCTCATACTTGGCGGATTGGATCGCCCGCCAGGAGAACTTGAAGAGGGCTTCGTCCGTTGGACCTCTCTGTCCGGCCTCGGAGATGACCTCCCTCGCTACTTCCACGGCTGCGTCGAGGGCGGCGTTGATCTCGTAGGCCCGCGCGGCCTGGTACTTGATCCGCAAGCCCCGCGATTCTCCTCCGCCTACGACATCGTAGGCGACCTCGTACTCCTCCGTGCGGCTCTCGTAGTCGCCGACGCGCCTGACCGTGCAGACCAACTCTGGCATGCACGCATCCTACCATCTGCGCCGTGAGCCTCCAGAGAGGCGCCGTGGCCTCGCCCCGGCCCCGATTGGGGTAGACTACGGCCGGAGGGTAGTGAACAACTTCTTCGAAACCAGCAAGAAGACCTCGAAGGGGCGCCCGCTCGGGCGCTTCGTACGGGGGCTTCGCGCCCTCTTCAACCTGGCTCTCATCCTTGGCGTCTCCGCCGTGATAGTCGTCGCATGCCTCTACCTCTTCGTCGTCAAGGAGTACGAGGACGACCTCAACCGGACATACCCCGAGCTCCCCGAGAATTCCTACGTCTACGACGTGAACGGAAACAAGATAGGGGAGCTCCCGGCCCCGGAGAGCCGCCAGACCGTCGGGTTCAAGGGCCTCGGCAAGGACCTCCCCGAGGCGGTAGTCGCCGTCGAGGACAGGCGCTTCTACGATCACTTCGGGGTGGACTTCGAGGGCCTCGCCCGCGCTGCGTGGACAGACTTGAGGTCCTGGGACGTACAGGAGGGTGGCTCAACGATCACGGAGCAGCTCATGAAGAACCTCTACGTCCCCGAGGACGAGCGGCTAAAGACCTCCTTCCGGAGACGCTTCGTCCAGTCCGCGCTCGCTTTCGCCTACGAGCGCCGTCACACCAAGGACGAGGTTCTCACCGCCTACCTGAACACCGTGTACTTCGGGGACGGCGCCTACGGCGCCGAGGCGGCGGCGCAGCGCTACTTCGGCAAGAGCGCAAGCGACCTCAACCTCTCCGAGGCGGCGACGCTCGCCGGTCTGCTCCACGCCCCTTCGACCTACACGACCTGGGACGGCGACGTTATCGTCCAGCGGGCCCGCGAGCGTCGCGACAGGGTGCTCCTTCTCATGCAGGAGCAGGGCAAGATCTCCAGGGAAGAGCGCGAGAAGGCCGAGGCCGCCCCCCTGAAGTTCGCCCCCGACCCGAAGCCGGAGGACCCTGCGTACGCGCCCTTTATGGAGAAGGTCAGGCGCGACGTCGAGGAGAAGCTGGGGCCGCGGGCCCTGAAGCTCGGGGGCTTGAGGATACACACGACGATGGACCCCGACCTCCAGCACGCGGCCGTCGAGACCTCGGGCAGCGTCCTCTCCGGGCCTGATGACCCTTCCGCCGCCGTCGTTACCATCGAACCGCAGAGCGGCGCGATACGTGCTCTTGCGGGGCAGGAGGGGGATTTCAACCTCGCCCTCGACGCCAGGCGCCAGCCGGGCAGCTCCTTCAAGCCCATCGTGCTCGCCGCTGCCCTGAGGGAGAATATCTCCCCCGAGAGCACCTACATATCCCACAACCTCACCTTCGACTTCGAGAACGAGTACTACGAGGTCCACAACTACGACTACATAGAGCGGGGAAGGATCTCGGTCGCCAAGGCGATGGAGGATTCGGACAACACGGTCTTCGTGCAGCTCGCCGCAGACGTCGGCCTGAACAACGTCGTCCAGACCGCCAGGGACCTCGGCATCACCAGTCCCGTAGACCCCTATCCTTCGACCGCGATAGGCGGCCTGGGTACTGGGGTCAGCCCGCTCGACATGGCCTCAGCCTACTCGACTTTCGCAGGCGGTGGCATCCACCGCGAGCCCTACTCCATCGAGAGCATCGACAGGAATAGCTACGGCGAGAGCGAGACGGTCTACGATCACGAAATCGGCGGAGAGCGCGTGCTCTCGGGAGAGCAGGCCGCCGTAGAGAACCAGGTCTTGAGGGGCGTGGTGGTGGACGGGACGGCGACCATGTTTCACGACCTGGACGAGGAGATAGGCCACCCTTCGGCGGGCAAGACGGGCACCACGGATAACTTCGCAGATGCCTGGTACGTCGGCTATACGCCGCGTCTGTGCACCTCCGTGTGGGTCGGCTATCCTGAGGGCAGGCGCTCGCTTGTGGGCGTCCACGGCATACAGGAGCCGAACGGGGAGACCCTGCCCATGGACATCTGGTCAGATTACATGGCCAAAGCTACGGAGGGGGATCTCGCGCTCGACTTCCCCGACGCCGATACGAGCGACCTCGACATCCTGAGGGGCGACTACTCGAGCGGCTTCTGAGCGCTTCAGCAAAAACAGCTATACGAAAGGGGCGAGATGACGAGCGGAAATATCCAGATGGGACCTGACCCAGACAGGGTACTCGAGGCTTTAAAAGAAGCCCTTCGCGACGACCCCAAGATGCGCGAGCGCCCCGCCGAGGAGGTCTCCGGGGAGCTCGCGCGGGGTGGCTACCTCGACGAGGAGCCCGACCCCGTGCTCGTGGCTGAGATGATGGGGAGCATCGACCCTGAAGGTCCTGGCCGCGAGGCCGACGAGATCACCGAGGAAGGCAACCCGACGTAGGCGGCCGCCCATGGACCTGCAGAGGCTCTATGCCGGATCTTTTATAGACTGGGAGGCGGTAACCGCCTCCTGGAACAAACGAACCGTCTCCTCGCGGCTGCTGCTCTTCGCCGCCCGCCGCTACCTGGAAGAGCAGACCCCCGTCCCCGACCCCGAGCGCCTCGAGATGCTCTCGCGGGCCCGTCTGCCGGATGAGATCAAAGACGCCTTCGCCTCGCCGCCCGAGGTGCCGGCCTCGCGCCGCTGGGGCGAGTTCGTGGACGCCGCCGTCGCCGCCGAGCTCGAGATGGTCACCTACGGCGAGAGACCGCCTCTCCTGCACGAGCTGCGCTCCGGCCTCGAACGGGCCGCCGCCGAGGCCGGAGCGGATACCGAGGTCGCAAGATGGTTCCTCGCCCGCCGTGACGCTCTTCCTGGCACGGATCTACCCGACGATCCAGGTTATCTGCCAGTTTAAGGTATCAGCACGCCGCGAGGCTTCGCCGGGCGGCTCGTCAGCCATATCTCACGCGGCGTATCTCGGTGCTATTGTGACGATCTCTGTGCGTGGGGACGCTAGTCTCTCGACTCACCTGGCTGACTAGCTGAAGTGCTGACCGCTTGCCATTTACCGTGGTTCACCGCTGCAATACAATCACCCTCATCGAGCGACGCGTGGGGCGGGCTCACGAGGGAGAGGGGTAGCACAGATGGAGTCGATACCCAGCGCAAGTTACAGCCTGACCTTGCGGGTCGAGTTCCCGCACGAGGCGGGGGCTCTGGGAAAGATCCTGACGACGATAGGGGAGGCGGGAGGCCTGGTCGGCGCCGTCGACATCGTGAGGATGCGCCAGGACAGGACGATCCGCGACATCACCGTCAACGCCCGCGACTCCGATCACGGCCAGCAGGTGGTCAAGGTCGTCGAGGATCTGCCTCAGGTCAGGGTCATCAACGTCTCTGACAGGACGTTCCTCATGCACCTCGGGGGCAAGATCGAGGTCCGCTCCAAGCTCCAGATCCGCACGCGCGACGACCTCTCGATGGTCTATACGCCGGGCGTCGCCCGCGTCTGCCGCGCGATAGCCAGCGAGCCCGAGCGGGCCTTCAACCTGACCGTCAAGCGCAATACCGTCGCCGTCGTCTCCGACGGCACGGCGGTCCTCGGGCTCGGGGATATCGGTCCTAGGGCCGCGATGCCCGTAATGGAGGGGAAGGCCGCGCTCTTCAAGCAGTTCGCGAACGTTGACGCGTTCCCGATCTGCCTGGATACCAAGGACACGGACGCAATAGTCGAGACCGTCAAGAACCTGGCGCCCGCTTTCGGCGGTATTAATCTGGAGGACATCTCGGCCCCGCGGTGCTTCGAGATAGAAGAACGCCTCAAGAAGGAGCTCGACGTCCCCGTCTTCCACGACGACCAGCACGGCACGGCCGTCGTCGTGCTCGCGGCCCTGATCAACTCCCTCAAGATCGTCGGAAAGAAGGTGGAGGACCTGCGCATCGTGGTCAACGGCGTGGGTGCCTCGGGGGTGGCGTGCGCCAAGATCATCATGGCCGCGGGCGCGAAGAACATCGTAGGCTGCGACTCGAAGGGCATCGTCCACGAGGGGCGCGAGGACCTGAACGAGTCCAAGCGGTGGTTCGCCCAGAACACCAACCCGGAGGGCAGGACGGGCGACCTCTCGGACGCCGTAGCGGGGGCCGACCTCTTCCTCGGGCTCTCCGTTCCGGACGTTCTCACCCTGGAGCACATCGAGAGCATGAACCCAGACCCCATCATCTTCGCCATGGCCAACCCCGACCCCGAGATCAGGCCCGAGATCGCCATAGGGAAGGCGAGGATCATCGCCACGGGACGCAGCGACTATCCGAACCAGATCAACAACGTCCTCTGCTTCCCTGGCATCTTCAGGGGGGCCCTCGACGTGAGGGCCCGCGAGATCGACGAGCCGATGAAGCTGGCCGCGGCCGAGGCGATAGCCGGTGTGATCCCGCAGGAAGACCTCTCCGAGGACTACATCATCCCCTCGGTCTTCGACGAGCGCGTCGCCCCGGCGGTCGCCGAAGCGGTCGCCGAGACCGCCAAGGAGACGGGGATGGCGAGGCGTATCCAGGAACGCGCCGAGACGGGGTTGACGGCGACGAGCTTCTAGGAAGCCGTCTGGACTTATCCTCCCCAGGCCGTAAAATCTGGCCATGATGAAGCTGCGCCAGATCTTCGTGTGCGCCACCCCTGGTGAGGGACGCTGCGGCGCGAAGGGCGGCGGCGAGCTACTCGAGGCGTTTCGCGACGAGGTGGACCGGCTCGGCATCCCGCCGTCAGCGGTGCTGCGCAACGTCTGCACGCGCCGGCACGAGGAGGGCCCCGTCGTCTTCATCTACCCTGACGACGTCTGGTACACCGGGGTGACCCGCGAGGACGTGCCCGAGATAGTCGAGCGCCATCTCGCGCCATTGCGGGTAGAGACCTAGCCTTAGGATCGCCGCAGAAGCAGCGCCTCAGCCTTCCTTTTGCTGATCGCCACCGAAACCCACGCGGCCCAGGGTACGCTCCATCGCCCAGTCGGCGCCGGTCAGTATCCTGTCGCGCCGGCTCTTCATGTAGTAGAGGAGGACGCTTCTGTAGAGTGCCTGCGCCGCCGCTCCCCGCACCCTGAGGCCGACGGCGTCGGCCACGGCGCTCTCGGGGCCGAGGCTGACGACGTAGCCCCTGTCGAAGAAGCGGAAGGGCGGCCTGCCGCGCTTGCTCTCCGCGCCCCGAAGGCGGCGCCTGAGGTCACGGGCGGCCCACGGCCCCTGCTGCACGGCGACGGAGGCGGTAGGGGGTAGGGGGCCGATGCGAGGGTCGGTGTACAGCCCTGCGTCGCCGAGCACGTAGACCTCGGGGTACTCGGGCAGCGTCAGATACTGGTCGACGTATGAGCGTCCTCCCGCATCGTGCACTCCCGGCAGTTCCCGTACGAGTGGCGAGGCCTCGACGCCGGCCGTCCATACCCGCGTGGCAGCCTTCAGCCACTCTTCACCGGCCCTCACACCCTCCGCGCTCGCCTGCCCAACGGGGGAGTTCAGGCGCACCTCGACGCCGAGATCGGAGAGCGCCCTCCTCGCGGCATCGTCGAAGTAAGGGTCGAGCCACTCCATAAGCCGATGCGTGGCCTCGATCAGGACAACCCGCGGTTCTTCTGAGGGCCTGCGGTGGGAACGCTTCCCGAGGTAGTCGAAGAGGGCGGCCACCTCCGCGGCGAGCTCTACGCCCGTCGCCCCGCCGCCGACTATCGCCACGGTCAGGGCGCCTGGGGGCGGCGGAGGGCCCGGGCTCGTGGCCCTCTGCCAGGCAGCGCTCAGGGCGCTGCGCAGGCGCAGCGCATCCCCTAGGCTCCAGAAGTGCTGGAAGTAGTCGTGCAGCTTCGGCCCAGGCTCTGCGGCGACGCTACCAGGGTTGAGGACCAGATACTCGTATCCGACGGGGCCTTCCGGGGTCTCAAGGACCCTCTCATCCAGATCTATACCCGAGACCTCCGTCTGCAGGAACTCACAGGCGCCCGGGCACAGAGAGGCTATCGGTGATCTGACGCTCTCGGGGTGGACGCGGCCCACAGCGACCTCGTGGATCAGGGGCACGAAGGCGTACTCTTGCCTGCGGTCGATAAGCAGGGTCTCGCCCGGTTTTCGCAGGAGGGGTGGGAGGTGACGGATCAGGGAGGCCCCGGCGAACCCCGCGCCGACGACGACCACGCGCGCTCCTCGCCTGACGCTCACGCTACGGGCCACCTGCGACAGCTCCCTTCTGGCACGTCCCTTCTTCCTTCGCCGAACCTGATCTCTGGTGGGAGTATATCGTCAGGGGGACATGCTCTCGGCGAGGCGCTTTACAAAACGCGCGCCCGAACGTAGACTGCACGGACCGCCGCGGATGGGGCGCGGGCGGTTCAAGGGGTGTAAGGAAAACGGGGACGACCCCCTCAAGGGGGCTAGAAAGGGACCGTTTTGGTGATGAAGGAGGGAATGGGTCTGGGGGACATCGCCCCCGGGCTCATCGTGAGGCACACCAACCGCCGTCTGGGAAAGCTCGACCCCTGCGAAGCGTGCGAGCGTTTGATCTCGGGGCGCATCTCGTTCTCGGAGTTCGTCGACCAGGTCGGCGAGGAGTACAGGGAGCTCCTCGAGTTCATGATGGACAACGATCTACACCCAGGGCGCCCTGAGGAGGTGCTGTTCTGTATAGATTGCCACGCCGGCCTCTACGACCGTAACGTCCTCCGCTCCCAGCTCGAAGGCCTCTACAGCTACGACCGGCGCGAGAGGGTCGGCTGATCGGGGACAGAGAGTAGACGCTCCGTACGGACTGCGGAGGAAATGGGAGGTAGCGCACTATGAACGACGAGACGCAGAAGCGTGTGATCTCGATCCTTTCGACGGCTATCGCCTACATGCTGGCGAGCCAGCTCGCAGATAGGCTCATACAGGAACCGGAGGTACGCGGCGTCAGGGACGACGTGAAGGAAGCGGTCCTCCAGGCGGGATTCTCCCTCGCTTCGACGATCATCGCCTCCTTCATTATCCGGCGGCTCGTGAGCAGCCGCTGGGGTTCCTGAAGAGAGACCAGCATATGAAGCTGGGCGTCTTTACCGTAGGACTCCCTGACCTCACCCCCGAGGAGGCCGTGCGCGAGCTGAAGGACGCCGGCTACGACGGGGTGGAGTGGCGCGTGGCCCACGTCCCCGAGAGCGTGCGCTCTGAGGCACCTTCGTTCTGGAGCAACAACCTGTGTACGCTGGAGCCGATACAGGAAGACGCACACAGGGCGCGTATTCTCTCCGAGGGTGCCGGGCTGGAGGTCGCAGGACTCGGGACTTACATTGAGGTAGGCGACCTCGAGGCGACCGAGGAGGCGATGCTCTTCGCGCGCAGTGCGGGGGCCGAGAGGATCAGGGTGGGGGTAGGGAAGACGGGTGAAGGCCCGTATGCTGAGATGTTCGACGCTGCGAAGGCTTTCCTAACGGGGGTCGAAGCGCTCTCCGGCGAGCACGGGGTCAAGGCCGTCGTCGAGATCCACCACGGCACCATCTGCCCCAGCGCGTCGCTGGCGCACAGGCTCGTATCCGACTTCGACCCGGAGAGGATCGGCGTTATCTTCGACCCAGGCAACATGGCCCAGGAGGGGTTCGAGGACTATCACATCGGCCTGGAACTGCTCGGCCCACACCTGGCGCACGTCCACCTGAAGAACGCCGCCTTCGAAAGGCCCGAGGGTGGCGGCGTGTGGAAGCCCCGCTGGTCTCCACTCGAAGATGGGGTCGTCGACTTCGAAGAGCTCTTCTCCGCCCTCGGGGGCGCGGGCTACGACGGCTGGCTCGTCGTCGAGGACTTCAGCGGCGCGCGCCCGAGCCGCGAGGCGCTCGTGCACAACCTGCAGTTCATCAGAGATCTCATCGCATAAGCTCCGACAGCCCGGAGCGAAGGACCGGATTAGTACGGGCTGCGTGGCCTCCAGGGCAGACCGGCTCTCACGAGGCTTCGTCGCTCTGGATCTACGCCCCCGATGCGCGGTCCGTGAGTGGGATTTTGCGTTATCATGGCGGCTATGAGCATCATATTGATAATTTTGTTCGTAGTGATCGCGCTGGTTCTCGCCGCCTCCATCGCGCTCGGGCGCGACACGAGAGAGGTGGAGAGCGCCCGCGACACGGAGTATCTGGAACTCGAAGGGGCCTGGATCCGCTACAACATAATCGGCGGGGGTCCTGCGGTCGTACTGGTGCACGGCTGGCTCTCATCGTCGCGCATCTGGGAAGGGCTCGCGGGGCGTCTGGCGCAGCGCTTCACCGTGTATACCCTCGACCTGAGCGGCTTCGGGGAGTCGGACAAGCCCCTCTCTGGGTACGGGATAAGAAACGGGAGCAGGCTTCTTTACGCCTTCTGCGCCCACTTCGGCCTTACGCACGCGAACGTCATCGGCCACGACCTCGGCGGGGCCATGGCCGTAAAGCTCGCGGCAGATCATCAGGACGTCGTCGGGCGCCTCGTCATCGTCTCCGCCCCCGCCGACGAGGACCAGATCGACGTGCCGACGATGCTCTGGCTCGCCACGTTGCCTGTCGTCGGTCCGATCTTCTACGCTCTCGGGCGCGCCGCGCGTCCCGTCCGCCGCATGTGGGTGCGGCCCTTCGTCGCCGACCCCGACGACCTCACGGAAGAGGTAATCGATGACGCGGGCAAGTCCACGCCGGCCGCCGTCTCAAAGACCCTTAGCATCGCGAGGCGTGAGATCTCGCGCGGACGACTCGCCAGGCAGGCCAGGATCATAAAGATCCCCCTCCTCGTCGTTGCGGGGGAGGATGATCAGATAGTCGATCCTCAGTCTGTCGGCGTGTGGGCGGGGGGTGTTGACAAGGCCGAGATTTGCCTGATCGACGAATGCGGCCACCTGCCCATGATCGAGCGTACAGCAGAGTTCAACGCCCAGATCCTCGCCTTCCTGACCGGCGACGCCCGCTACCTGGATTACGTCGAGGAGGCTTCTGGGACGGAGGAAGAAGACGCCGAGTACCCGGGCGAGGAGGCATATCCTTCTGCGGACGCGACCGGCTCCTCTGACGACACGGTGGATCTCGCCCAGCGCCGCACAGAGCTCGACGCCGAACGCGACAGCGTCCCTATCGTCGTCCGCAAGCAGGGGGGAAGGTACCCTGCCAGAGACCGGCGCTCGCGCCCTCCTGAGAGATCCGAGTACGCCTCGGGAGAGCGCCCATCCTCGGGTGAGCGGACAAGACGTGAGCCCTCTGATGAGGATTTTCTGCCCGACCTGCCCGACGACCTCTTCGACTGGCCCGAGACGCAACGCGAGTTCGGGTCCCGCGAGCGTCGCCAGGATGGCTCATCCGACGGGCAGGGAGATAACCACGACTATCCTTCCGGCCCCGAAGGGCCTCCGCGCTTCTAGAGTTCCTTCCTCAGGTACAGCCACTCGCGGATGTCGAGGAAGTACGAGGTGAGGAGGGATCTTTGCCTGGAGACTTCCACGTAACCCTCGGCCTCGTAGAGCCGCAAGGCGCCGAGGTTGTTGCCCGTGACGTGCAGGCCCACGGTCTTCTTGCCTGCGTCCCTGGCGAGGTCTTCCGCCGCCGAGAGCAGGCGCCGCGCCATGCCCTGTCGCCTGAATGAGGGGGAGATCACGAGCCGCTCGACGTAGGCTTCCGAAGAGTCGGAGGAGTATCTGGGGTACGAGAGCAACGTCGTCGCCCACACGGCCCGCGCAAAGCCCAGGTTGCGGGTGAGCGAGGTCCACAGACCGCGCGCGAGGATGTCCTCCCTGGAGGCCTCCGTCCTGACGCCCACGCTTCCCGCCAGCTCCGATGTCGAGTACCCTTCGACGACCAGAGACGTTACCCCGCCCGAGGCGTGCTCGAGGCTGATCCACTTCTCCATCACCCTGAGCGAACGGTCCATTCTCCTGCCGAAGACGGGCCTGAACTTGTCCATGAACCCCTCGACGACGAGGGCTGCTATGGCCGGGTCGTCCTCGGGCCCTGCGAAGCGTACGGTGAACTGCTCTGCCTCCATCCGGACATCCTACCAGAGTCAGGGCCCTCAGCCGATGAGCCGCCGGCGCATGATCTGGACGGGGATGAGGGCGAGGACGCCCGTGAAGACGAGTATCCACGCCACGTCCACTAGGACCCCGGGAGAAGGACCCGTAGCGAGCTCTCTACAGACGTTCACGGCGTGGTAGAGCGGGGTGAACCAGGCGACCTGCGGCACCGGTGCGGGGAAGTTGTCGACGGGGAAGAAGACGCCGGAGAGCAGGAACAGCGGCGTGACGACTAACGTGAAGTAGTAGGCGTAGAGGTCGATGCGTTCGATCAGGCTGGTAAAGAGCGTGCCGAGCACGCTGAACATGATGCCGATAACGAGCAGCATCAGGGGCAAGAGCAGGGCCCACCACGAGGTGACGAGCGGCTCCCTGAAGACAATGCCAAGCACCACGATCATCGCGAGAAAGGCCGTCCCATAGAGCGCCGAGCGCGTCCCCGCCCACAGGTACTCCCCGGCCACGACGTCCTCGGCGTTGACCGGCGTCGTTATTATGGCGTCGTAGATCTTGTCTATCTTGAGCTTGACGAAGGTGTTGAACGTGCTCTCGAAGGAGGCGGCGAACATGGCGTTGCTCGCCAGGAGCCCGGGCGCGACGAACTGTACGTAGCTCTGCCCGTTGATGCCTCCCTGCTGGATGAAGGCCCCAAGCCCGAGCCCGAGGGCGGCCAGATACAGGAGCGGCTCGACGAAGTTGGGGAACAGTATGGTCTTCCAGTACTTCCTGAAGATCGTAACGTTGCGCTGCCACACCCGGAAAGAGCCGCGCGCCGAGGGTATTCTTATCGTGTCCACTACTCGATCAACCTCCTCCCAGTGAGCCGCAAAAAAACGTCCTCGAGCCCCGCCTGACGGTAGACGGTGTTCTCGATGTCCACCCCCGAGCTGCGCACGTTCTCAAGGAGCGTGTCGGCGTCTTCGGTGTAGACGAGGACCGTCTCGTCACCGGTCCGCTCGACGGAGTCGGCCCCCTCGACGACGGAGAGAAGCTCTTCGAGGGACCTGTGATCCGCCGTGAGCTCGAGGACCTGCGGGCTGACGTGTTCCTCGACGAGCTCCCCCGGCGTCCCGTCGGCGATGATCAGACCCCCCTCCATGATTACGAGCCTGTCGCACAGTCGCGCGGCCTCCTCCATGTAGTGGGTCGTGAGGATGAGGGTCTTGCCCTCGGTCGTGAGCTCCCGCAACCTGTCCCAGACGAGCAGGCGCGCCTGCGGGTCTAGCCCAGTCGTCGGCTCGTCGAGGACGACGATCTCGGGGTCGTTGATCAGGGCCCGCGCTATGAGCAACCTCCGCTTCATCCCCCCCGAGAGCTGCTCGACCGTCGCCTCGGCCTTCTCAGAGAGCTGCATGAAGTCGAGCAGCTCGTCCGTCCTCTGCAGAACGACCTTGCGGGGGAGGTCGTAGTACCTGCCGTAGATGAGCAGGTTCTCCCTTACCTTGAGCTCGTCGTCGAGGTTGTTCTCCTGCGGGACGACCCCGATGCGGCGCTTGATCTCCCGCTCGTGATGGTAGACGTCGAGGCCGGCGACGGCGAGCTCGCCCGCCGTCGGTATTACAGCCCCGTAGATCATCTTCATCGTCGTGGTCTTCCCAGCCCCGTTCGGACCTAAGAAACCGAAACACTCTCCGCCGAATACCCTGAAGTCGACGCCCTTGACCGCCTCGAAGTCGCCGTAGCTCTTCTTGAGAGCCCTGGCTTCGAGGGTGGACTCGGCCCCCGTGTTTCTCTCCGCGTTCAACCGCAAGCCTCTCTATGATCCTGGAAACGACCGCCGGTTCCCCGAACCCGCCGACGTTTCAGCTAACGCCGGGGAAGACCTCGGGAACGGCACATATACTATCGTATCTCGCCGATCCGACCACCCTCCCGGAACAACATGATCCGAGGAAAACAGGCTTGTTACGCATCCTATTATCCAAGTAGATGATTTACCGATTATTAAGAAGTGTTCATTATTTACTCTACCACTTTGCGAAAAGTACTGATAAAATCCCGCGCATGTTTCGGAGACGCGGCGGTGACGCGGTTCAAGGATGACTCTCGCGCTGGTGAGTAGGATGGAGGGGATGCGTGGGCAAGAGGTCTGATCGACGCAAGTTCAGGAGACGACGCCGGTGGGCCGGTTTCTTCCTGCTCGTGTCGCTGACCGCCGTAATCTTCACCGCGTTCGTGTTCACCAGGGAGGATCCGACGGATGCGACGCCTGCCGCCTCCCGCACTGCCGAGAAGGACGCTGTAAAGAGGGTGGACTCTCCGAGCGTCGGCCATGCTCCCGAGGCTGTCAACGGGCAGAAACAGGACAAGACGGCCACACCCGCCTCCGGCGACGACAAGACTGCTGACGAGAAGCAGCAGGTCGCCAAGGATGATGGGCAGAAGGCCGACGATAAAGAGGCCGCCAAGAAAGAGAGCGCGCAGAACTCCGGCCAGCAGAAATCTACCCCGCAGTCGACGGCGATACCCAAGCCGCCTACGGACGATCTCTGGATATCGATCCCCGCTCTCGGCTTGTACAACGTGTACGTGACGAACACGAGCGACCCCAGAGAGGGCCATGCAGGGCCAGAGACGCCCCTCGATTACGGGCTCATCCACCTGGCTGCGACGGGCTTCCCGTGGCAGCCCAACGCGAACACCTACATAGTGGGGCACAGGCTCGGCTGGCCCGGCACGGGGAGCTATCACATCTTCTACAACCTGCCCCTGCTCGCCCAGGGGGACAAGATCTACCTCGGCGACGACAACGGGACCACATACACCTACGAGGTCACTGAGTTCCACGAAGTAACGCCGGACCAGACTTGGATCACGGCCCCGCAGGCAGGCAGGGACATGGTCTCTTTGCAGACCTGCATCGAGAACTACGGTGACTACTGGACGATGGGACCTAACTGGTACGTGCGCTACATCGTACAAGCCGACAGGGTCTCCGTGGACCCAGCCAGCTAGGCACCGCCTGGCACACGCTCTCTCGGGCGCCTCCTGCGGGGGGCGCCTTCTCTTTGGTAGTGCGCATGGAGAGCGGCTATACTTGCCGTTCTTCCACGAGCGGTGGATTCTGGTACTTCGAGAGAGGAGAGTAACTCACATGGCACTGGTAACCATGCGCCAGCTTCTCGATGAGGCGGCGAACGGCGGCTACGGCGTCGGGGCGTTCAACGTCAACAACCTGGAACAGGTACAGGCGATCATGGAGGCCGCGCGGGAGACCGAGTCTCCCGTTATCATCCAGGCCTCGCGCGGCGCGCGCAAATACGCCAACGACCGTTTTCTCTACCACCTCATGCAGGCTGCGACGGAGGTATACCCGGAGATCTCCGTGGCGCTGCACCAGGACCACGGCAACTCCCCCGAGACCTGCAAGAGCGCCATCGAGCTCGGCTTCACGAGCGTCATGATGGACGGCTCTCTGATGGATGACGGCAAGACCCCGGCCGACTTCGAATACAACGTGCGCGTTACGCGCGAGGTCGTCGAGATGGCCCACGAGGTCGGCGTAACGGTGGAGGGAGAGCTCGGCACTTTGGGGGGCATCGAGGACGACGTGGGCTCGGGCGAGGTCAACCTGACGGACCCGGATCAGGCCGTCGAGTTCGTCGAGAGGACCGGTGTGGACGCCCTGGCGGTCGCCATCGGCACGAGCCACGGGGCTTACAAGTTCACCAAGGAGCCCGACCGCGAGGTCCTCGCCATGCACATCATCGAGGAGATCAACGAGCGGCTGCCGACCACTCACCTCGTCATGCACGGCTCCTCCAGCGTGCCCAAGGAGCTCGTAGATATCATCAACCGCTACGGCGGCGACATAAAGCCGACCTGGGGTGTACCGGTGCACGAGATCCAGGAGGGCATCAAGCACGGTGTGAGGAAGGTCAACGTCGACACGGACCTGCGCCTCGCCGCCACGGGTGCGATCCGCAAGGCCTTCGCCGAGGACCCGTCGGAGTTCGATCCCCGCTACTATCTCAAGCCGGCCCGCGCCGCCATGCAGGAGGTCGTCAGGGCGCGCATGGAGGCCTTCGGACAGGCAGGACACGCGAGAGACTACGATCCCATCTCACTCCCCGACATGGCCGCCCGCTACAAGGAGCAGGGCCACCAGCTTACGGTTACTTAGAGGTCTCAGGCATCAGCCGTCAGGTGCTCTGGCGGCTGATCGCTTCTTGCCAATTACTACGTCTCCGACTTGTCGATCCACTTGGGTGTCTGCGGTGGGCTGTACTCCTCGAACCTTCCGAGCAAGGCGGTCGGTTCCGTCTCGACGAGGACGATCGACCGGTTCGTCTCGCTCAGGAATCCTCGGTCTACCATGTGGTCGAAGAGGGAGAGGAGGGGGTCGTAGTAGCCTGCGACGTTGAGGAGGCCGCAGGGCTTGTCGTGCTCGCCGAGCTGCGCCCAGGTCAGGACCTCGAAGAACTCTTCCAGGGTACCCGTGCCGCCGGGGAGGGCGATGAAGCCCTCCGAGATGTCGGACATCATGGCTTTGCGTTCGTGCATCGAGCCGACGACGTGGAGGTCGGTGAGGCCGTTGTGTGCGATCTCGCGCTCGAGGAGGGATTTCGGGATGACGCCGATGGCTTCGCCGCCCGCGTCGATGGCCGCGTTCGCTACGACGCCCATGAGGCCGACGTGACCGCCGCCGTAGACGAGGGTGATCCCCGCCTCCGCCAGTGTACTGCCGAGCGAGCGGGCCGCGTCCGCGTAGGCGGGATCTTGGCCTGAGCTTGACCCGCAGAAGACGCAGATGCTCCGCACTAGAACCTCTGCACGATCGCGACCCCGACGATGACGAGCAGCGCCCCGAGGAGGCGGGGGATGCTCGCCGGATGTACGGGGACGCCGAGCAGGCCAAAGTGGTCTATCGCGATGGAGGCTATGACCTGCCCTGCCAGGAAGAGCCCGACCGTAGTCGCTGCGCCGAGGCGGGGGGTGAGGATGATCGAAGCACATACGAAGAAGGCCCCTAGCAGTCCTCCCAGCCACATCCACCAGGGCGCGCTCATGATGGGCCCGAGATCGGGCACCGAGCGACGCACGGCCGCCGTGGCGGCGAAGAGAACAATAGTCCCGACCAAGAACGAGAGTGCGGCGGCGAGCACGGGGCCGCCGACGACCTGGCGTAGCTGGCTGTTTATGGCGAACTGCGTCGGCGCGGCCATCCCCGCGGCGAGCGCCACAGGGAGCAGCAATAGCCAGGTCATCGATCTCACCCTCCTCGTTCCTGGATCAGCGGGGCTCGTAGACGTCGAAGAGGATCGGCTCTATGCCTTCCTCCCCGACGCCGGAGCGGTACTGGATGTAGCGCGCGCGCTGGAGGTAGGCGAGCGCCGTCTTCATCCTGTTCTCGAGACCGGGGATCTCCTCTTCCAGGTCGGCCAGCTCCACCGCGTCGAGGACGACGTCCTCCTCATTATTGTCCTGCCAGATCTCCCAGAGCCTGCGCCAGAGCGCCTCGGCCTCGGGGGACAGGGGTTCTCTCTCCATCTCTCTACCTGCTTTCCTGGTGCTTGCGAAGCTCGAATACGATGTGCGCCAGCTCGGGGACGAGGAGCTTCTCGACGGCCAGCTTGACCGCGTTTCGCGATCCCGGTAGACTCGCGACGAACTTGGTGCCGACGGCCCCGGCGACGGCGCGGCTCATGATCGCCGCCGCCCCGATCTCCTCGTACGAGAGCATCCTGAAGATCTCACCGAACCCGTCGAGCTTCTTCTCGATCATGCGCTCGACGACCTCGTAAGT
>CADDZK010000037.1 GCA_902812425.1 Actinomycetota bacterium | reverse complement strand
GAGCGCCCGCTGCTTGCCTTCGTCCCCCTCCTCGAACTCGGAGGAGCGGCCCGTACCGAGGACGGTCCCCCCCTGCTGCACGTAGCCCCACAGCTCCCCGCGGTCGACGGGACGGATCTCACCTTCGAGCAACCCGTAATATCCTTCCTCGACCGCGACGACCTCCCAGCGCCGCGAGAAGGCAGCCTGCGCAGCCGCCCGCAAGGCGGCGTTCATTCCAGGGGCGACCCCCCCGCTTGTCAGCACCGCAATCTTCAAAGACCTCTCCTCTCGTTCGGACTCCGATGTAATGTACCCGCAAGCGCGGCTTTTCTCCCGGGCACCAAGTATCCAGGAGACCCCTGCAAGGTTAGAATTCATGCGCGGATAGGCGAGGAGGAGGGTGAGCCTTGGTATGTTCCGTGCGGGTGATGAGCTTCAACGTCAGGGGCGCCTCCCACAAGAGGGACGGGGTCAACGTCTGGGAGAAGCGCGCGGCGAAGAACGTCGAGACCATAGAGCGTTACGGGCCTGGCCTGATCGGCTTCCAGGAATTCCAGCACGAGAACCGCGAAGTCTACGAAAGAGAGCTGCCGGGCTACACGCGTCTGCTCGGACCCGTCTACGGCACCGGGCAGGTCGAGGAGTTCGCCGCCATCTTCTTCGATCCCGAGCGGTTCGAGGCGCTCGACTCCGGCGGGTTCTGGCTCTCTGACACGCCGGAGGAGTACTCGGCGAGCTGGGGGAACGAGGTCGTCCGCTCGGCCAACTGGGCGGTCCTGCGGTGCCTGCAGAACGGCGCGACCTTCCTGCACGTCAACACGCACCTCGACCATGTGAGCGAGCAAGCCCGCGTAGAGGGGAACCGCCTTATCCTCAGGCAGACGGAGAAGACCAGGAAGAGCCGCGGAGATCTGCCTACCATCGTCACCGGTGATTTCAACTGTACGCCGAAGACCCCACCTTACGGCGTCTTCATCGAGAACGGCTTCGTCGACACCTTCCTGGCAGCAGGAAACGAGGACGACGAAGACGCATACACCTTCCACGCCTTCAAGGGGAAGCGCTTCACGCCCGCCGACACCGACAAGCCAACGGGGCGCATCGACTGGATCCTCGTCCGCGACCCCCAAGAGCGCGTACAGATACGCTCACATGAGATCCTGCGCGACGGCGACGAGGCCGCAGGCACCTACCCGAGCGACCACTACCCCGTCCTGGCGGAACTGGAACTGACCGGTTAGGCGAAGAAGAGCCCCGCGCTCACAAGAGGCTGGTCCCCGGAAGCCCGCCCTTCTCCACGCCGAGCCACGCAGCGACCGTCGCTCCCACGTCGGAGAAGCCCTCGCGGACGCCGAGCTCGCGCGGCTCACCGCCGACGAGTAGGAGCGGGACCCGCTCTCGGGTATGGTCCGTCCCGTTGAACGTCGGGTCGTTGCCGTGGTCTGCGGTGATGATCATGAGGTCTTCTCCCGTGAGCGTATCTAGCAGCTCCGGCAGACGCCCGTCGAAGCGCTCTATGTTTTCGGCCATCCCTTCAGGATCGCGGCGGTGGCCGTACTTGGCGTCGAAGTCGACGAGGTTCGCGAAGATGAGACCGGACTCTATGCGGCCAAGCGCCTCCAGGATCGCATCGACTTTGGCCGAGTCGTCGGGCGGGGCGGGGAGGTGTTCTGTTATGCCCCTGCCGTCGAAGATGTCCCTGATCTTGCCGACGGCCACGGTCTGGTGGCCCGCATCCTCTATACGATCCAGGTAGGTCTCCTCTGGTGGGGTGATGCCGTAGTCGTGGCGGTTCTCGTTTTCGCGCTCGTAGGCGCCCGGAGTACCGCGGAAGGGCCTCGCTATGACGCGCTCGACCATTATCTTCCCTTCACCGATGAGCATCTTGTGGGCTCTCTCGCAGGCTCTGTAGAGCTCACGCAAGGGGATGACCTCCGTGTGTGCCGCAACCTGGAAGACGGAGTCTGCCGAGGTGTAGAGGATCCAGGCCCCCGTCCTCTCCTGCTCTGGACCTAACTCCTCTATGATCCGGGTCCCGGAGGCCGGTCTGTTCCCTATGACCCCGCGACCCGTCTCGTTCTCGAAGCGGAGCAATACTTCGTCGGGGAAGCCGTTCGGGTAGGTAGGGAGCGGGTCTTCGAGCGCGAGTCCCATCATCTCCCAATGGCCTGCGAGGGTGGCCTTCGCCGCCGAGAGCTCGACCATCAGGCCGTGGGAAGCGCCCGGAGAATCGGCCGGTGGTACGCCTTCGATCTCCTCGACGTTCCCTAAGCCCAGGGCCCCCATGTTCGGCGCATGGAGGCCGCCGACGGCTTTTGCCGTGTTCGCCAGGGTGTTTGCGCCCTCGTCGCCGAAGCTAGCGGCGTCTGGGGCGTTACCGGCGCCCAAGCCGTCAAGCACGATCACGACCGCCCTGCGTCCCATCGGCCTCCTTTCCGCGTAAGGCTCATCTTAGCGCCTCGATCCGTTCGTCGCCGCGCTCCGTAGGGTAAGAACGCTTCAGACTACTACGAGATGAGGAGTGGCATGGGCCTGGGCAACGAGATAAGAGAGGCAAAAGTCGAAGACGCCGCGGAGATCTACGGTCTCGCCCGCGAGCTGGCCGATGCCGTTGGCGACGCACCACCCGCGGAAGAAGCCGTCCGAAAGCGGCTCGAGGAGCTCCTGGAAGAACCGAGGGCACGGGTCATCGTCGCGGAGAATGAAGCAGGGATCGTTGGAGCCGTGAGCCTCTGGATCAAACCGGACCTCGCCCACGGCGACGCCGTCGTCGAGGTGCCCATGCTCGTCGTTGCCGAGGACCACAGGCGCGAGGGCGTGGGCAAGCTGCTTATGGACGAGGTGCGCAAGGTCGCCGCCGAGAACGACGCAGGCCTCATAGAACTGGTCGCCACCAGCGCCAACGTCGCCGCCCGCGAGTTCTATCGCTCCCTCGGCTTCGTCGAGGCCGACGTGGTCTCGCTCGAGTTCGTGGGATCTCCTGAGGACCCGCCCGAGCCCGACGAATGACGCTGGATCAGGTGAGGCCGGAGAAGTAGTAGGCCGCCCCCGACAGCACACCCACCGTCGCACAGACGAGCACGCCCCTCCACGCCGCGACCTCCTGCACCTTCGTGAGCCCGATCGGTACGAGCACGAGCCCGAAGTAAGCCGCCACGAGTGGTCCTAAGACCGGAACGGCGGCGAACGGCAGGAAGAAGCCTAGCGGGTAGGAGAGGACCCTCCAGGTCACGACGTACCCGAACCGACTACCGAGGACACCGATATGGTAGAGACCCGCGAGGAGGAAAGAGAGCGGCAAAGGCAAGATGAGGGCTACCAGCGCGGGGTAGAGTCCCAGGAAGATCAACCACAGGATCGCGGCAGGAAGACCGGAGAAGACGAGGAAGAGGCCAGGTGCCCTCACGTCCGAAATCCGCGGCAGCAACTCAAAAAACCTGACCGGATGCACGAGTAGTGTCGCGAGCGTCCGCGCGTAGCTCGAGAGAGGCCGCGAGACGTCCCACTCGCTCGCGCCGCCCCTGATAGTGTCACGCGTGTAGCCGCGCTTCGCCACGGGCGGAGTATACAGAAGGCGCTCGGGAAGAGCGGTACACGGACGTAGTATTCTGCTCCTGCGATGAATCCCTCCTCGACCGACAGGATCAAACCCCCAAGGTGGTGGGGCGCGGCTCTGCTCGGAGGGGCAGTCGCGATCTTCGTCGGCTTCCTCTACGTAGGGACGCTCGCGCCGACGATTCTGCCCTACGGCACCCCCGACACGCTCGACTCTCCGATGCTCCAGGCCGAGGTCGCGGTCCTCGGGGTCGGCCACCCGACAGGCTACCCCACCTACATGATGCTGACGCATCTCTTTACCTACCTGCCAGTAGGCGACCCTGCCTACCGCGTGAACCTCGCCTCCGCCGTCTACGGCGTCGCCGCTGTGGTCCTGTTCTACCTCTTGGGACTTCGGCTCGCAGGACGGGCCGTGGCCGCAGCTGCCGGAGCGCTGGCCTTCGGGCTCTCCGGTACCTTCTGGAGCCAGGCCGTGATCGCCGAGGTATACACCCTTGAAGCCCTCCTCGTCGCGCTCGTCATCCTCGTTGTGCTCGTCTGGAGAGACCGCCGTGAGAACCGCTACCTGCTCCTTGTCGCTTTCCTCGTCGGCCTCTCCCTCACCCACCACCTGACGAGCGTGCTGCTCGCAGTAGCCGTCCCTGCCTTCGTATTCCTGACCGACCGGCGCGTGTTTTCGAGAACGACACTGATGCTGAAGGGCCTCGGACTCTTCCTTCTTGGCCTCCTTCCTCTCCTTTACCTCCCGGTTCGGGCCATGATGCATGCTCCCCTCAACGAGGCCGATCCTTCGACCCCCTGGCGCTTTTTGCTCCTCGTCACGGGCGGCAGCTTCCTGGCCGAGTCTTCCGAGAAGGGGAGGCATTGCAGCCCCTCGGAGCTCGCGCTCGCCGACCCTTCCACCAAGCTGGGACTACTCGGTCATCATCTCCTCGGAGAGTTCCCTCTGGTATTTATGCTCGTCGGGGTACTGGCTGCTATCTATCTGCTCTTTAAGGATCGCGCGCTGGCCTTCCTCATTGGCATCCTCTTCTTCGGGTGTCTCCTGCAGGCTGTGGTGTATCTCCAGCTGGGGATCGAGGACTTCTACGTCTTCCTCATCCCTGCCTTTCTGGCCTTCGGGCTGTGTATCTCGGTGGGCCTCGGGGTCCTGCTGCGGTCTGTGCAGAGGCTCTCGATCTCGCCTTCCACGAGACGAGCCCTGATCTTCGCCCTGTCCGTCCTGATGCTCGTCGTGCCCCTTCTGGGTGTGCGTGGCGCCTACGCCGCGCACGACCGTAGCGGAGATTACGGGGGAAGAAAGACGATCGAGGACGTGGCCGGCAACGTGCAGAAGGGTGCGACGGTGCTGCATCACAGGAGCCCGCTCTGGTACATGGTCCTTGTCGAGCGGCGAAGGCGGGATCTCACCCTGATCGACCCCTTCTGCACCTCCTGGCACCGCCACACCGACGTCGTCTGGCCCGATTCGATCAGCGCGGAGAAGGCCGCAGACCGCTACGGCACCGACGACACCACAGGAGTCGAGGCTGCGCGCATCGCGGCCAGAGAAGGCCCCGTCTACGTTCTCGGCGAGCAGAGGGTCGACCTCGAACGCTTCCACAGGGCCGGATTCGACGTGGTCAAGACAGGGAACGCCCCCCTCTACAAACTGGTCCCCCGGGGCGCTGGCGGAACATAGCCCCGCCTGGGTATAAAGACCCGGCGATCATCTATAATCTTCTATGCGGGTTACACATAGCGATCCTTAGAGAAGAGGTTGCGTATTTATGGCTAACGATCCCTTCGACGCGCGCATGACGCTTGACACCGGCTCTTCTAATGTAGAACTCTATAGCCTGAAGACCCTGGATGAGAGAGTTGACGGGGAGGTGTTCTCGCTGCCTTTCTCCATCAGGGTGATGCTCGAATCGTTGCTCCGCAACGCCGGCGGCAAGTTCGTCTCGAAAGAGGACGTGGAGGCGCTCGCCGCCTGGCCCGAGTCTATCGGCGGGGAGCTCGCCTACCTTCCGGCGCGGGTCGTCATGCAGGACTTCACCGGCGTGCCTGCGGTCGTGGACCTGGCTGCGATGCGCAGCGCGATGCAGAACGTGGGGGGGGACCCTGGCAGGATCAACCCGCTCGTGCCTACCGACCTCGTCATCGACCACTCGGTCCAGGTCGACGCCTTCGGAACGCCTGCGGCCCTGCAGTTCAACGCCGAGCGCGAGTTCGAGCGCAACCGCGAGCGCTACGAGTTCCTGAAGTGGGGTCAGCAGGCCTTCGACAACTTCTCCGTCGTGCCGCCGGCCACGGGCATCATCCACCAGGTCAACCTCGAGTACCTGGCGAAGGGCGTTATCGTGAAGGACGGCGTCGCGATGCCGGACACGCTCGTCGGGACCGACAGCCACACCACCATGATCAACGGTCTCGGGGTCCTCGGCTGGGGCGTCGGGGGGATCGAGGCTGAGGCCGTAACTTTAGGCCAGCCGTACTACATGCTGGTCCCCGAGGTGATCGGCTTCAAGCTGACCGGCGCCCTGCAGGAGGGCGTTACGGCCACGGACCTCGTCCTCACGGTCACCCAGATGCTCCGCTCTCACGGGGTCGTCGGCAAGTTCGTCGAGTTCTACGGTGAGGGTCTCTCCAAGCTCTCGCTCCCCGACCGCGCCACGATAGCGAACATGTCCCCCGAGTTCGGGGCGACGTGTACGTTCTTCCCCGTTGACGCGGAGACGCTCCGCTACCTGCGCGGCACGGGCCGCGACGAGGAACTCGTCGAGCTGGTCGAGGCCTACAGCAAGGAGCAGGGACTCTGGCGCACGGACGAGACGCCAGAGCCGCGCTTCTCACAGACGCTGGAGCTCGCGCTGGAGTCGGTCGAGGCGAGCCTCGCCGGACCGCGCCGCCCCCAGGATAGGGTAGCCCTCGACGACATGCAGCCCTCCTTCCGTCAGGCGCTCGCCGAGATGGTCGACCCCGACCACCCGCTCCTCAGGAACGGAAAGAACGGCCACGACGATGCCTACAACCACGCCGACGAGGAGTCCTTCCCCGCGAGCGACACCCCGAACCCCGACATACCCGTCGCCGGCGGCGCGGCCAACGAGGCCGAGGGCAAGGAAGGCGGCGCCGTCTCCACGGGTGAGAGCCACACCGCGGACGACACGGAGTCCTTCCCCGCGAGCGACGCCCCCGCAGGCGCCTCCGGTGTTACCGACGAGGGCGGCGGAGATCCAACCTCGGGCGGCGAGCCCCAGGGTGATGAGCCCGAGGCCGAACCATCGGGCGCGATCACCGTCACGGTGGATGGGGAGGAGATCTCGCTCAGCCACGGCTCCGCCGTCATCGCCGCGATAACGAGCTGCACGAATACCTCGAACCCCTCCGTGATGATGGGGGCAGGTCTTCTGGCGAAGAAGGCCGTCGAGAAGGGTCTCTCCGTGGCGCCGCACGTCAAGACGAGCCTCGCGCCCGGCTCCAAGGTCGTCACCGAGTACCTGCAGACCTCGGGGCTCCTGGATCCCCTGGAGCAGCTCAGGTTCGACGTCGTGGGCTACGGGTGTACGACGTGCATCGGGAACTCGGGGCCTCTGGCGGAGGAGATCTCCGCCGCCGTCGAGGAGAACGACCTCGTCGTCGCAGCCGTCCTCTCGGGCAACCGCAACTTCGAGGGCCGCATCAACCCCGACGTCCGTGCGAACTACCTCGCCTCTCCGCCGCTCGTCGTCGCCTATGCCCTCGCCGGCACGGTGGATATAGACCTCTCGAAAGACCCAATAGGCGAGGACGAGAGCGGCAACCCCGTCTACCTCAAGGACATCTGGCCCTCGCAGGAGGAGGTGGCCCGCGAGATCGAGAACGCCCTCGACCCCGAGATCTACAAGGAGCAGTACGCCGACGTCTACACCGGAAACGAGCAGTGGAACGACGTTGAGGTGCCCAGCGGCGACCTCTACGAGTGGGACCCTGACTCGACCTACATCCAGGAGCCCACGTTCTTCAAGGGCATGAGCCCTGACCCGAAGGACCTCAAGGACATCGAGGGGGCGCGCGTCCTCGTCAAGGTGGGTGACTCCGTAACGACGGATCACATCTCGCCCGCTGGCGCCATCCCCTC
Source organism: Actinomycetota bacterium (assembly GCA_902812425.1). Lineage (GTDB taxonomy): Bacteria > Actinomycetota > Rubrobacteria > Rubrobacterales > Rubrobacteraceae > Rubrobacter_D. Next base: position 9,469 of record CADDZK010000037.1, on the reverse strand, counting down.
GAAGATGCCCGCGGGACAGTACCTGATCGAGAAGGGCGTAGACCCGCGCGACTTCAACTCATACGGCTCCCGCCGAGGCAACCACGAAGTCATGGTGCGCGGTACCTTCGGGAACATTCGCCTGCGCAACCAGCTCGTCGACAGGGAGGGCGGCTACACCGTCCACCTCCCCGACGGGGAGGAGACCACGATCTACGAGGCCTCCTTGAAGTACGCCGAGGAGAACGTGCCGCTCGTCGTCCTTGCGGGCAAGGAGTACGGCTCCGGTTCCTCGCGCGACTGGGCCGCGAAGGGCTCCTTCCTCCTCGGTATAAAGGCCGTTATCGCAGAGAGCTTCGAGCGTATCCACCGCTCGAACCTGATCGGCATGGGCGTCCTCCCGCTACAATTCGCCGAAGGCGAGAGCGCCGAGTCCCTCGGCCTCACGGGCCACGAGTCCTACGACATCTCGGGCCTCGCCGACCTCGAGCCGGGCAAAGGGTTGACCATCAAAGCTACCTCGGACGACGGAGAGACGAAGGAGTTCAGGGCCAAGGCGCGCGTGGACTCGCCGGTAGAGGTCGAGTACCTCCGTAACGGTGGCATCCTCCACACCGTGCTGCGCCAGATGCTCAAAGAGGAAGCGTAGAACCAGGATAGAGGGAGAGCCCGCATGCCCGAGAAGGTCCTCGTAACGCGCGAGATCCCCGACGCCGGGCTTCGCCTCCTCGAAGGCTTCGACGTTACCGTACTCTCCGAGGCACCGCCGGAACGCGATGTGCTCCTCGAAGCGGTCCGCGGCGCTGCAGGCATCCTGCCGACGGTTACCGAGAGGATCGACGCCGAGGTCATGGACGCCGCCGGAGAAGGCCTGAAGGTCGTGACGAACATGGCCGTCGGCTACGACAACATAGACGTGGAGGCCGCCACCGAGCGCGGCGTCGTCGTGACCAACACCCCCGAGGTCCTGAACGAGACTACCGCAGACACAGCCTTCATGCTCCTTCTCGCCGCCGCGCGCCGCCTCGGCGAGGCCGAGCGCCTTCTGCGCTCCGGCGGGTGGGACGCCTGGGGCCCGAAACAACTAATCGGCCCCGACGTCTGGGGCAAGAGGCTCGGGATAATAGGTTTCGGCAGGATCGGGCAGGCTCTCGCCCGTCGCGCCACGGGTTTTAGCATGGAGCCCGTCTACCACGACCAGTATCGCAACGAAGACGCGGAACGCGAGCTGGGAGCACAATACCTGGAGCTCGACGAGCTGCTCGAGGGTTGCGACTTCGTCTCCATCCACACCCCGCTCACGCCTGAGACGACACACCTGATCGGGACTGAGGAACTCCGGAAGATGAAACAGGAGGCCGTCCTCGTCAACACCTCGCGTGGCCCCGTAGTGGACGAGGCCGCCCTCGCCGACGCCCTCGCCGAGAGGCGCATCTTCGCCGCAGGGCTCGACGTGTACGAGGAGGAGCCGAAGGTACACCCGAAGCTACTCGAACTGGAGAACGTCGTCCTCGCCCCGCACATCGGCAGCGCCTCCATCGAGACGCGAGACAAAATGGCCGCCCTCGCCGCCGAGAACCTGGCCGCCGTACTGCGCGGCGAGCAGCCCAAGACGCCGATAAACGGCTAGCCGCGTGGCGGAGCCGGTCCGAGACAGGTGGGCAGCCTGGCTCCTGGAGCGGCGCCACGGGGGAGACCCTGAAGACCTGAAGGCCACCATGGAATTCCTCACGCCCGTGCGCGACAGGGTGCTAAAGAACGCAGCGCTCACGGGTGGCGAGACTCTGCTCGACATCGGGGCTGGCGGCGGCCTCATAGCCTTCGGCGCGCTCGAGCTCGTAGGCGAAGAGGGGCGCGTCATCTTCAGCGACATCTCCCAGGATCTACTCGACCACAGCCGCTCGCTCGCGCGGGAGATGGGTGTCCTCGACCGCTGCGAGTTCGTTCGCGCATCGGCGGACGACCTCTCCGCGCTGGAAGATGCCTCAGTCGATGCGGTGACGACGCGCTCGGTCCTTATCTACGTGAAGGACAAGCGACGGGCCTTCGAGGAGTTTCACCGGGTGCTCAAGCCGGGAGGGCGGCTCTCGATCTTCGAGCCGATAAATCGCTTTAACTCGCCTAACCACCCTTCTGACGGAAGCATCTTTATGGGTTACGATGCTGAACCGATCCAGGACCTCGCCCGCAGCGTCTGGGCAGTCTACGAACGACGCCAGCCCCCGGACGAGGACCCGATGCTCGACTTCGACGAACGCCACCTTTTCGACTGCGCCGAGGAGGCGGGTTTTGAGGAGATCTACCTGTACTACGAGGCCAGGAGAGCGCCGAACGCCGCCGTCGCCGCGGGGTGGGGATGGGCACACAGGTGGGAGATCCTGCTGAAGAGTTCGAGCAACCCCAGGGCCCCGACGCTCGAGGAGGCGATGGCCGAGGCCCTGACACAGGAGGAAGCCGAGCGCTTCACTGCCCACCTGCGCCCTCTCGTAGAGAGGAACGAGAACACGGCGCGCCACGCCGTCGCATACCTCAGGGCACTTAGATGAGGGAGGAGTCCACTTGAGCGCAGAAGATCGCGTAGCCATCGTTACAGGGGCCGCCCGCGGCATCGGCAGAGAGGTCTCACTGACCCTCGCCGAACGCGGATACAGGATCGCAGCGAACGACCTCGTAGCCCCCGAGGCTACGCTCGAAGGGCTCCGCTCCACCGGAGTAAGAACACTCTCCGTCCCCGGCGACGTCTCGAATGAAGAAGCGGTACGGAGCATGGTCGAGGCGGTGATGGAGGAGTTCGGAAGGATCGACGTGCTCGTGAACAACGCAGGCATCAGCGCCATCGTGCCGGCTGAGGAGACGACGCTCGCCGACTGGAACCGTACGCTCGCCGTGAACCTGACGGGACCGTTCCTCATGTGCAGGGAGTTCGGCAAAACGATGCTCGATAGGGGCTCGGGGAGCATAGTGAACGTCAGCTCCGTAGCCGGTTTGCTCGGGATCTCCGACCGGGCGGCGTACAACGCGAGCAAGCACGGTCTGGTCGGCCTGACCCGTACTCTGGCCGCCGAGTGGGGAGGACGCGGCGTCCGGGTGAACGCCGTGTGTCCTGGCTGGGTGAAGACCGAGATGGATGAGGAGGACCAGGGAGCCGGCGGCTACACCGACGCAGACATCGAAGGCCGCGTCCCGATGGCCCGCTTCGCAACCCCGGAGGACATAGCGAGGGCCGTAGCCTTTCTCGCAGATCCCGAACACAGCGGCTTCGTAAACGGACATACCCTCTCCGTTGACGGCGGCTGGTTCGCCGATGGGAGTTGGGAGAGCCTCAGGCGGCGCAAGCAGGGCGGCTAGTTCCCCTCTCCGAGATCGGAAGTCTCGCTGCGGACGAACATCGAGCGCGCCAGCGGCTCTCCGAGGGCGTAGACCTCAGCCTCCTCGTCCTCGACGATGACGACGCCGTCAACGGTCCGCACCTCCCTGACGGTCAACCACCTTCCGGGGACGAGGTTGCGGTCCCCGAAGTAGTCGAGCATAGCGGCATCCTCGTCTCTGACCTTGGAGATGCGCACCCGCTGGCCCGTAGCCGCCTGGCTCAAAGGAAAGGAGTCGTCCGCCTCCAGAGTACCTTCCGCAGAAGGGATGGGATCCCCATGCGGGTCGTGATCCGGGTGCCCCAATAACTCCGCCAGACGCTCGGTGAACCCGTCCGAGACGGCGTGCTCCAACCGCTCGGCCTCCTCGTGTACCTCCTGCCAGTCGTACCCGAGGTGCTCGAGCAAGAAGGTCTCGATGAGCCTGTGCCGCCGTACGAGCCGCAAGGCCTCCTTCCTGCCACGCTCGGTCAGCGTCGCCCCCCTGTAACGCTCGTACCTGACCAGACCCATCTCCTGTAACCTCGCGAACATGTTGGAGACCGAGGCCGGCGAGATGGAGAGCCTCGCCGCCACGTCCTTCGTCGAGGCCGCACCCCCAGAGGTCACCGCAAGCTCCCACACAGCCTTCAGATAATCCCCGACAGAGGAAGAGGGGGAACGGGATTCCGCGAGGTCGTTCATCTCATAGCCCATATTAGACGATGCGAAACTTTTGACAAGCCCGAACCTGCCTTGACTATTCACCATAACTCAATATAAGATTAGGTGAGGCTAAATTCAAGACGGTAGAGGTTTCATGAACGGGCAGGCGGACGAAGTGATCAGAGGCGTCGAGGGGGTACTCCCTGGGGAGAGTGCGACGGCGCGGGCTGCGCACGAGTCGCTGAAGGGTGATCGCAGGGGGTTACGCAAGCTGTTGCCCTTCCTGGGGCCTGCGTTTATCGCTGCGGTTGCGTACGTAGACCCTGGGAACTTCGCGACGAACATCTCTGGTGGTGCGCAGTTCGGGTATCTGCTCTTGTGGGTGATCCTCGTGTCCAACCTCATGGCGATGCTCATCCAGTCGATGTCGGCGAAGCTGGGGATCGCGACGGGCAAGAATTTGCCGGAGGTCTGCAGGGCGCGTTTCCCCAGGCCAGTGACGTTCCTGTTGTGGGTCCAGGCCGAGGTCATAGCGATGGCGACGGACCTGGCCGAGTTTATAGGGGCGGCCCTGGCCCTGAACTTGCTCTTCGGAATACCGCTCTTCCCTGCCGGACTTCTGACGGCCGTCGGGGCCTTCGGGATACTCGAGTTGCAGCGGCGGGGCTTCAGGCCGCTTGAGGCCGTAATCAGCGCCATGGTCGGGGTGATCGTCATCGCCTTCGCCTTCCAGATGTTCTACGCGGAGCCCGAGGCTGACAGAATACTCTCGGGGCTCTTCACGCCAGGGTTCGCCGGGACGGAGAGTGTATTGCCGCGGCGGGCATCCTCGGGGCTACGGTCATGCCGCACGTTATCTATTTGCACTCCGCCCTCACGCAGCGCAGGATCGTCGGCAAGACAGAAGAGGAGAAGCGCAAGATCTTCCGCTTCGAGCTGGTAGATGTGGTCATCGCTATGGCCATCGCGGGGACCATCAACGCGAGCATGCTCATCATGGCGGCGGCCCTCTTCCACTCCGGCGGACTGACCGGCGTCGGCGACATAGACAGGGCCTTCGAGCAGTTGCGCGTCCTCGAGGGGAACACCCCCGCCATCCTCTTCGGGGTGGCGCTGCTCGCCTCAGGGCTTTCGAGCTCCTCTGTCGGAACCTTAAGTGGACAGGTCGTCATGCAGGGGTTCATAAACAGGCAGATACCCCTGTTCTTGCGCCGCGTCATCACGATGATGCCGGCCCTGATCATTCTGGCGGTCGGGCTCAACCCGAGCCGTTCGCTCGTCATAAGCCAGGTCGTGCTCTCCTTCGGCATCCCGTTCGCTCTCGTTCCGCTGCTCATCTTCTGCCGCAACAGGGACGTGATGGGGACGCTCGTCAACCACCGCCTCACCACGATGGTCGCGTCAGTAGTGGTGCTTCTCATCGTCTCGCTAAACGTGTTCTTGCTCTATCAAACTTTCTTTGGCTAAAAAGACTGGACGCCACGAAGACAATCAGCGCTGCGATCGTTGCGGGCGATGATACTCGGTGGTATACAGGACAACGCACGCGGATCGGGCCACAGGCTACGCGCATCGATCGACCTCATGCGCCCCGAGGGGATGGTACTAAGACCCGATCTTATGGCTGACTATACGCCTGCTGGCGTCATCGGGGCGCAGCCACAAAGCGACGTGAGCTGGCTGCATCGTCTCCCTAACTACTCCTACGAGACTATCATTCAGAGCTTCCAGATCGGTCTCGTCGCGCAGCTTCGCAGAGAAGGTTTCTAGGGTCTTTCTAGCGTCGTATTTCCCTCTATAGAAGCGCCTGTCTATTACCGACTGGATGCGACGCCTTAAGGGATTGAAGAGTGCGGCGATCACAAGGGTAGAGACCACTATGACAAGCTGCGGCAGCTCTCGGTGGCCAGTCAGCGTTTCGAAGAGGGTTTGTGTCGCCGTAACGCACCCGGAGTAGAGGAGTGCCAGCACCACTGTCAGAGAACCGTATACCAGCGTGCGGTTGATGATGATGTCTATGTCGTAGAGCCTGTAGCGCATGATGGCTATACCCATTGAGATAGGGATGGACATCACACCGACTATGAAAGGTACAAAGCTGATCCGCTTAAGCCACACTGAACCTATCGCTTCAGAGACAGGGTATGTAACGATAGCTGCGCTGACCACCAGCGCAACGGCGTAAACGAACCACTTAATCTGTTGGCGTTCTGGTTCCCTTGCACGACGAAGCCGTATAAACAGTGAGATTGCCGCTATGAACATGAGCGTATTCACGACCCGCTCAGCTGCCTGGTAGGCGTTTGGGAGGCTCTCTACACCCAGCGGGTTATGGATAGGGCCAAGAGCGATAATCGATCCAGGAGAGAGGGCATTTGAAACTGCACCCACTGCCACCAAAAGCAAGCTGAGCCATGCAAACCATCGCCAGCCCCTGCTCGGCAGCCGACCATCAGGAAAAAGAAGGATCACCAACACAACAGAGCCGAGTTGCACTACCCAAAGCCAGGACGCAAGCCAGGCTGCTGCTTCACCATCAGGAAGCAGCGATCCAGGGGCCGCTAGCAGGGTATAGATGGCATACTCGGCGCTAACGTGAGCTACCGCAAACAGCAGACCCACCACGCAGAAGAGCCAACCTATGGGGTTATCGGAGGGGGTACGTGGAGCTATCACGGCACCAACAGTCGAGAAAGCGATCGCAGCCAGAGTACTGTCGACCCAATGGTCGAAGATATGTACGTCAGGGTGAGACACGCTCAGAGCTAGAAGGAGAAGGCTGAGTGCCGTTAGCGTTACAGAGAGCGCCCACAGCGACCATGCTAGCCCGGCGGCACGGGTGCTCATCCCACCGACCCTTGATAACGTTCTCTTGCTTCTGTCCGTCGTCACGACCCCACCCTACAGCACGCCCGTCTTCTGAACGTTACGACGAACGTTACGAGCTAACAAACTCTAGCTCCAATTTGGCCCATCATCTATCATTCGGGTGTGGATGCGGAGCGTAGGCACTTTAGTATTCTGTGCACAACGTCTTCCTGCTCTACCAGACGTTCTTCGGTGCATGATCCGAGCCCGGTCGTGGTACTAATCCGGGTGTGAGACTCAAAAGTAATGCGCTGCACGAATCAGGGTGCTGTTCGTGATGGGTACGCTCGCAGGGATGCCTCCCGTCCTGCAAGCGCTCCTGGCCACGACGTTCACGTGGGGGGTCACGGCTCTCGGGGCGGCGCTGGTATTCGGAACCAGGAAGGTAAACCGCAAGCTGCTTGACGCCATGCTCGCGTTCGCCGCCGGGGTCATGATCGCGGCGAGCTTCTGGTCGCTTCTGGCACCCTCCATAGAACTCTCCAAGGGGGGACTGCTGCCGATGTGGGCTCCGCCCTTGATCGGGTTTCTGGCCGGCGGGGTCTTCCTCAGGTGCCTCGACCTCGTGCTCCCTCACCTGCATCCAGGACACCCGATGCAGGATGCTGAGGGGATAGAGACTAGCTGGCGACGCAGCGTGCTGCTCGTCTCCGCTATAACGCTGCACAACATCCCCGAAGGCCTGGCCGTGGGGGTAGCCTTCGGCGCCGCAGCGGCCGGCATCTCGGGCGCCTCGCTCGGCACTGCGGTAGCGCTCGCCGTGGGCATCGGGCTCCAGAACTTTCCCGAGGGGACGGCGGTGGCCATGCCGCTGAGGCGTGAGGGGATGTCCAGGTTCAGTAGCTTCTTCTACGGCCAGCTCTCGGCCGTCGTCGAGCCCGTCGCGGGGGTTATAGGGGCGGCGGCCGTGGTTCTCGCCAGGCCCGTGCTGCCCTACGCCCTGGCCTTCGCCGCTGGAGCTATGATCTTCGTCGTCGCCGAGGAGCTCGTGCCGGAGGCCAAACGCGGAAGCCCCGACATCGCAGCGCTGGCCCTCATGGTCGGCTTCTCCGTCATGATGACCCTCGACGTCGCGCTTGGGTAGTTGTCCTCAGGCTCTGAGGAGCAGGTGCAGCAGGTGCCCGGCCAGGAGGGTGGTCGCCCCGATGACGACCACGACCTGGATCCGCCGTTCTGTCGAGAGACCTCTCAAGAGCAGCACCCCGAGCACGGCGGCAATGCCAACCTCGGATAAGGTCGCGCATACGTCGACGAACCCTATCCCTTCCACCTCTCCCGCGTGTGGCCCGAAAAACGGGATGCCGACCGTGCGCGTTAGTACGTACATGATAACGATGGCACAGTTGCCGACGACGCCCGAGAGCAGGACCCTCCTGTCGGGCCAGCGCAGCAGGACGGGAACGTAAAGCACCTGAGCCACGACACACACCAGGAAGAACATCCCGTAGCCCCACCACTCCTCGAAATGCTCGGGCATTACCCAAAGGTGGATGAGCGCGGCGACGAGCGAGAAGCCCGCTGCAGCGTAAAGGGCAGCGTTGGGCCGGGCCATGTGGTGGCTCACGCTCATGCGGGGGACTATCTCACGCGTGCCGGCGCGGCGCCACCGGGCTCGACACCGGCGTCTCCGGGCCTCAGCATCGTCAGAAGCGAGTAGGCCAGGATGAGACCGGAGAGCATCAACGTTACGTGGAAACCGTACTCGATATACAGCAGTCCCTGCAAATTATTGCCGTTGTGGACGTGCAGGTTGTCGTGCGGCCACCAGGAGATCAGGAACCACCCGATAGCCAGGTACATAGCCCACGCTCTCAGCGAGGAGCCGCCCACCGCCCGCTGCAAAGGAGTGAAACCGAAGAGCAAAAACGAGATGCCAAGACCGAACGTCAGCGCCTCGCAGGCGGCAAGGATGATGAAGAAGGGAAGCTGTCCTGCGGAGGGCTCCGGTCCGCCTGGAGCGGGGGGCCAGATGACCTGACCGAGGGCCATCGCCGGTACGGCGAAAAGGGCTGTGACGAGGGCTACTTTGACCCAGGGCTTCAAGACGCACTCCTTTCGTTCGTTTGATCCTGTACTCAAGATTAGCGGGTACCAGGCTCCCGATACATCCCCCAAATGGACTAGTTCTCGCCGCGCTTGCACGAAGAACTGCCGAGAAACGCCGTGGCTGACCGTGAGATTCGCCGAAGCAGCGCCAAAGAAAGGTGACCAGCGGCTGCTATATACTGCCGCCGAGATGAGAACGTCGAGGATCTCTGACGGCAAGACTTCGGGGCTCGCGGCTTTCTCCTGGATCCTCTACGATTTCTCGAACACCATCTTCTCGATCGCCGTCCTATCTTTCTTCTTCCCGCTGTGGGTCGAGGAGCGGGTCGGGAGCGGGGGATTCCTCTCCGGGCCTGGACTCGTCAACTCGGCGACGGCGGTCTCGGCACTGTGCGTCGTCCTTACGGCGCCGGTGCTCGGGGCCATAGCCGACCTCAGGCAGCGGCGGGTGCCTTACCTGATCTTGCTCACCCTCGTGTCGGTCGCGATGACCGCCGCGCTGGACGTCGCCGATGGGGTCGTGGTTGGGCTCGCGCTCTTCGTCGCCGCCGGCCTCTCGTACC
>CADDZK010000036.1 GCA_902812425.1 Actinomycetota bacterium | reverse complement strand
GGTGGTCTTCGAGACGTTGAACTGCGGGGTATTGACGGCGGGGAGTTGCACCATGGTGATGTGCACGTTAGACCCGTCGTGCAGGAGCTCCGTGCGCACGGAGTCGGTGAAGCCCCTCATGGCGTGCTTGGCCCCGCAATAGGCCGATTGCAGCGGGATGGCCCTGTAGGAGAGCGCCGATCCCACCTGCACTATCGTGCCGCGGTCACGCGGAAGCATCCGCTTCAGGGCGGCCTTCGTCCCGTAGACGGCCCCGAGGTAGCATACCTCCGTCGAACGCTTGAAGTCCTCAAGCTCTATCTCCTTGAACGGTGAGAAGATGACCGCTATCGCGTCGTTCACCCACACGTCTATGGGGCCAAGCTCGCGCTCCGCCCTCTCGGCGGCGGCCTCGACCTGCTCGGGGTCCGCCACGTCGGTCGGGATAGGGAGGGCCTCTCCTCCGGCCGCCTCGATCTCTTTCCTCGCGCCTTCGAGGCCGTCTTCGTTCCTGGCGAGGAGCGCCACCTTCGCCCCGTGGCTGCCGAACTCTCGGGCCACCGCGCGCCCGACTCCGGCCGAGGCTCCCGTCACTACCACCACTTCTCGCCCGTTATCCATAAACTTTCCTCACTCCTTCTCTGGTTCCTTGCATACGCCGGCTGCACCTTCCCGTGTCTCCCTGGCCGGGGCGGCCCCTCGCGGCCTCGTCGTCCGTGTTCCGTTCGTCGTTCATGCTCCTACTCTCTCCTTTATCCGGGCTCTTACTCGGCACCGTGCGCCAGTCACGTACGCACCTAATACAGAAACTCGGCTCCTTTGAGCTTGATGCCTGTTCGGGGAGTTCGGCAGTCACGGTTCTTGCAAGTGAGGGCCACCACGTAGTTGTCGTGGTTCTCGCTCAGGAACAAGAAGCCTACGTACAGCGCCTTCCCGACCTTGAACTCGCCCGAGCCGCAGCACCCGCACGCAAAGCCCCGCTCCTCTGCCTCCCTGAGGACCCTCTCTCTCTGATCGTCGGTCAGCTCTCTTCTCTCCTCTGCGCTCCCCACAGGCCTTAGATCCCCACGTCCTGGTCGTAGAAGACGTTGTCTTCGCGCCAGCCGCCCATACCCTCACCTATCTGCGAGTAGTCCGAGACGAACTCGATGCGCTCGATCCACTTGGCCATCTTGAAGCCGACCTGCGTCTCCAGACGCAGCCGCAACGGCGCACCGTGCTTTATCGGGAGCGGTTCCCCGTTCATCTCGTAGGCCAGGAGCGTCTGCGGGTGGTACGCGAGGTCGAGGTCTATCGTCTCGTAGAACTGGCCTACACCCTCTGCGCTCGGCTCGTCCCTCTCTGTATCCTGCATCGTCCAGAAGACGAGGTGGCGCGCCTCGGGCAATGGCTTTACGAGCTCGACTATCTGGCGCAGCGGAATCCCGCTCCACTCGCCGATGCTCGTCCAGCCCTGCACGCAGTTGTGCAGAACTCTTTGCGTCTGCTTCGTCGGAAACGTCCTGAGGTCTTCGAGCGTGAAGGTCATGGGCCTCTCCACCAGCCCTCCGACCTCGATGGTGTAATCGACGAAGTCGTGTGCGGCCATGATCTTGTAGGAGTCCACATCGGGGGGCTTGCCGTTGACCCTGTGCTCCGGGGTGAGCTCGCTCTTCGAGTAGTTCTGGCGCGAGGTGAGGGGGTGCAGACCGAGCCTGCGCACCTTCATGATAACCGCCCCGAACCAACGCTGGATGTTGCGGGGATGGGAGAGCGTGTACTTCGTCGCGATCACGTTCAGGATCACCACGCCGATAAGCGCCGCGAAGGTTATAAGCATCGCCCAGACAGGATGCTCCTCACGGCCAAAGACTATCTTTGCCGTCTCAGGCCCGAAGCCGTGGACCGTGACCATCAGGAGGTGGATGACGATGAACCCGACGAAGGCCAAGAGTCCGAAGAAGTGCAGGCTGCGCGCCCACTGGCGACCGCCCCAGAGCCTGACGAACCAGGGGAAGCGAGCCTCTATGGCCGGTGACTGGGCGGCGCCCGTGAGGATCTGGAACGGGGCGAGGATGAAGATCACAGCCCCGTAGGAGAGCTGCTGGATGGCGTTGAACGGCTGGCCTGGGAGCGTCGGGGGCAGGTCGAACGAGAGGTAGGTGACGATGTCCTGCCACGCCCTGGGGAAGACCTCCCAGGAGTAGGGGACGTACCTGTGGTACTGGCCCGTGATGAACAGGAGCGCGACGTAGATGATCCCGGTCATGATCCAACCGAGGACCGTTATGAAGTGCCAGTGCCTGCCCATTCCGAGCATCTTGTGGCCCGGCATGGAGACCAGAGAAGAGTAGCTCTCCTCCTCGTCCAGGGTGTCGTAGAGCTTGTCTTTGGGCATAACCTTCTTCGTGAACCTCCCCCACTCGGAGCCGGGCCTGCTGTCGTCGCTCCAGTAGAGTTTCGGGTGGGTCGCCAGGATCTCGAGCCCGCTCCTGATGAGGAAGACCATGAAGATGATGTTCGCGAAGTGCTCTATGCGTAGCCACCAAGGATAGCCGAACTCCACTAGAACCCTAGCGTTCTCTTGCCGTAGTCCATATCTTTTTGCGACCTCCTCACGAGGGCTTCTCTACACTCAACACGTATGGCTCCCCTTTGAGGGTGAGGTAGACCCTCTTCTCCCCGACGGTCATACCTGAGACCTTCGCGTCCTCGAGGGCCTTCTGCTTCAGGGGTCTCCTGAAGTCAACGGAGCCTACGACCTGCATGGTGTCGTACTTGATCGCCACCACCTTGCTCTCCGTGACGGCGTAGACGAGCATCTCCTCAGCGATGCGGCTCTCCAGAAACTCCGCCGGCTCCCCGAGGTCGGCCCTCTTCTCGATCAGTAGCTTGCCCTTTAGCTCGTCCTGCGGGTCGCCCTCGATCAGGTCGACCCTTCCGGAAGGCTCCCCGATGTAGACGCGCTCGGACGCGTCGTCGTCGAGGGTGAACGCCTCTTCTTCGACCGCGATCTTTTTGCCTACCTGGCGCTCAGGCGGGGACCCGCTGAAAAACTCGACGCCGCCCGGACCGACGACGTAGAAGGCCGGTTCGATCCCCTTCTCCGGGACCTCCAGGGAGGAGCCACCGTCCCCTCCCACCCCGACGTCGAACACCCGTTTCCCGCTCCCTAGGTCCACCCCCGTAACGGTCGAGCCGTCCTCCGAGAGGGCGAAGAGCGACTTTGAACCAGGGTGCACGGCCGCCCACTCCGGGGCTTTGCCTACGCTGAGGTCGCCCTTTGTCTTGAGGGTGTCCGCGTCAACGAGAAGTGCCCTGTCCTCTGAAGGTAGGGGCACGTAGACGTCGTTGAGCTTGCGCGGGTCGGGGGCGAGGTTCTCGCCGGCGGCCCCTTCGAGGCTCCTGGAGCGGACCACCGCCGGGCGGCCGGTGCCCTCTGCGGGCCGCGTCCCCGCAGCGGGGTCGAGGCGCACCAGCCTCTTCCCATCCTCGGAGAGGGCGAGCAGGACATCTTCCTTCGGCACCCAGGTCGGGGCGCGCAGGGGGGAGTCGGCCCGCAGAAGCTCCACCTTCACCCCTGAACCCTCCTCGGACGCTCCGTTCGCAGCCCCGCAGCCCATGAGCAGCGCCAGGAGGAGCGCAAGGCCGGCCACCGTCGAGGCCCGGCGCCATCGCGAGCCGGCACCATGCGTTCCGCGTCCTTTCAGGCGCGACGCGCGGTCCTCATCAGGATTTCCACTCCGAAGACGCTCTCCCATCTAGTCGTGCCAGTCCCGTTTTTCGGGGGAGGCGACGTTCATCCCGGTTATGACGGAGAAGTGGAGCCCGAGGTAGCAGGCCTCGAAGATACAGGCCATCGTGCCTGCTGGCGTCGCCCAGTCTCCGATCGCCACCCCGAAGCCTGGGAGTCCCAGCGTTCGGCTGATGATGTACGCCGCGAAGGCGAAGACGCAGATCACGCTCCCGAGCGCCCACCCCCACTGGCCCCCGCGCAGGATGCCGAGCGCCGAGAGGAGCGTGCCGGCGAAGAGGACCCCGAAGGAGAGGCCGATGTAGGCAGCCGCCTCGAAGTGCTCGGGAAAGACATACATGTGGGTCAGCCCGACGATCAGGATCAGCCCTATCCCCGAGAACTTGGTAACCCCAGGGCCGTTGAAATAGATGTAGCGGTAGAAGGAGATCAGCTTCTCCATACCGGTTATCCTGAGCAAAGTGTTCAAGCGCTACCCTACGGTCCTTTCGCTAGCTGTGCCCCTGCTTCTACGCGCTCCCCGCTCTTGTCGCCGTGTGTCTGTTTACTCCCCGTCCCGCACGTCTATGAGGGGGAGGCCCGTCTCAGGGTCCGTCTCTCGCCTGAGGTGCGCCGGCGTCTCGGTCAGTACGACCTCGAGCGTCGGACGGACGCGGCCTTCTAGGAGGTGCCCGCCCCGCGTCGTGCCGTCGGAGCGCCCCAGGACGGCGTGCGCGTGAACCTTGGGCTCCCCGTCTTCATTCCTTGCGATATTGCCAACGAGCGAGAGAACCTCGACCTGCTCGTGCACGGGTATCTTCCTGTACTCCTTCTCGTCCATGTCGAAGTAGCCGAGGGTGGCGGCCCCGAAGGCGCCTATCGCGGTGAAGCTTGCCGCCTCCAGACCGCCCTCCCCGGCGAACTCCGTGAGACCGGAGACGGCCTCATCACCCGTATCGAAGACGAGCACGAACGTTCTCTGGCCCCCTTCTTCGCGTAACTGCCTGGCCTGCAAGGCTTATCCTCTCCTCTTCAGGCCCCACGCCAGCACACCGGCGAGCGCGGCGCCGGCGCCGATGACGAAGGCGGCCTCCTTACCCGCTCCGCCCCCGTCGAGCACCACGTCGGGGTACTCCGACTCCGGGTGCTCGCCCAGGGGGGTGCCGCCCGTGCCGTGGTCGAGGGCCATCTTTATGACCTGGGCGGTGTGCAGGGCCCTTCGGCCCGTATCGCCCTGCTCTATCTGGGTCTTGCACGAGAAGCCGTCGGCCATGATGATGGTGTCCTCGTTGGCGTCGCGGGCGGCCGGCAGGAGCCTCCTCTCCCCTATCTTCATCGAGAGCTCGTGCTTGTCCTCCTCGAAGCCCCACGAGCCCGCGAGGCCGCAGCAGCCCGAGTCGAGAGCCTCGAAGTCGAGGCCCATCTTCTCGTAGAGCTCTTGTTCGGCGCTCATGCCCACGGTCGCCTTCTGGTGACAGTGGCCGTGCAAGATGGCCTCGCGCTCCAGCTTCGGAGGCTCGTAGTCCTCGTTCACGAGGAACTCGGCGAGGGTGAGGGTGTTCTTGCTCAACCTCTTGGCGTCCTCGTCGTGGGGCATCATGTTCGGCAGCTCGTCGCGGAAGGCGGCGATACAGCTCGGCTCCACGCCGACCACCTTGATACCCTCGCGCACGTAGGGGGCGAGGCCCGTAACCAGGCGCTCGAAGAACGCCTCAGCCATGTCGAGCATCCCGTAGTCGAAGAGGGGCCGCCCGCAGCACAAGGCCTCCTGCGGCACGATCACGCGGTAGCCCGCCGCCTCGAGGACCTCGACCGCGGCCTTGGCCGTCTCGGGATGGAGGTAGTTGTTGAAGGTGTCGGGGAAGAGGACGACCGGAGGGCCGCCCTCGTTCCTCTCGCCACGCTCCTTCATCCACGCCTTGAAGGTCTGGTGCGCGAAGGGCGGCATCTCACGCTCGGTGGTTATGCCGCCGGCCTTCTTTACGAGATCTCCGAGCACGGGGGCGTGGGTGACGAAGTTGGCGAGGCGCGGCGTGTACTGGGCGAGACGCGCGTGGAGCATTATGAGGCCCATCGTGTAGGCGTAGCGGGGCCTCAAGCGTCCCTTGTAGAACCTGGAGAGGAACTCTGCCTTGTAGGTAGCCATATCGACGTTGACCGGACAATCTCCCTTGCAACCCTTGCACGAGAGGCAGAGGTCGAGGGCGTCGAAGACCTCCTGGCTCTTGAAGCCGTCCTCTATCGGACCCTCTTTCCTGAGCATCTCGTGCAGGATGCGGGCGCGCCCGCGGGTAGTGTGCTTCTCGTCCAGCGTCACCATATAGGAGGGACACATCGTGCCGCTCGAGATGTCGCGGCACTTCCCGACGCCGACGCAGCGCATCGTGGCGTGGGCGAAGGAGCCGTTGTCTTCGGGGTAGGAGAAGTAGAGTCCTTCCGGGTTGAGTGGATTGTAGTCCTTGCCGAAGCGGAGGTCGCTCAGCATCGGGTTCGCGTCGATGATCTTGCCAGGGTTCATCTTCCAGTCGGGGTCCCAGATCCGCTTGAACTCCCTGAACGCCTGCATGAGCTCCTCGCCGTACATCTTGGGGAGGAACTCGGCGCGCTGCTGGCCGTCGCCGTGCTCGCCCGAGAGCGAGCCGCCGTAGGAGACGACGAGGTCCGCCGCCTCCTCCATGAACGAGTGCCAGTTCGCGAGCCCCTCGGCCGTCTTGAGGTCGAAGCTGATGCGGCAGTGGATGCAGCCGTCGCCGAAGTGACCGTAGAGGGCGGCGTCGTATCCGTGCTTGTCGAAGAGGTCGCGCAGGTCGCGCAGGTAGTCGCCGATCTTGTCCGGGTGGACGGCGGAGTCCTCCCAGCCGGGCCAGTGGTCGCCCTCGCCCGGGATGTACGCCGTCGCCCCGAGGCCGTCCTCGCGGATCGCCCACATCCTCTCGGCCTCATCGACGCTGTCGAAGAGCGTCATGTCAGGGGCGTCGTCTTCGTCTTTTAGGGCGTCCATGAGCCTCTGGGCCTTGTCGTGGCTCTCCTCGTTCGTCTCGCCACCGAACTCGACCAGCAGCCAGCCGCCGCCCTCGGGCAGCAAAGGGATGTCCTGCCGGTGCATCCCCTGCATCTGCATATCTTTGATCAGCTGGATGTCGAGCCCTTCGAGGCCGACGGGGTCGTACTTCAGGATCTCCGAGACGTGGTCCCCGGCCTCGTAGACCGACGGGTAGCCGAGCAGGAGGAGCGAGCGGGCAGGCGGACTGTAGACGAGGCGCACCTTGGCCCTGAGGATGGTGCACAGCGTACCCTCGCTGCCGACGAGAGCGCGGGCGACGTTAAAGCCCTTCTCGGGCAGCAGGTCGTCGAGGTTGTAGCCCGAGACCCGGCGCGGGATCTGCGGGTAGCGCTCGCGAACGAGGTCGGCGTACCGGTCGCGCAGCTCCTTTAGCTTCCCGTAGATCTCACCCCTCCGGCCGCCCTTGGCGATGATCCGCTCGAACTCCTCGTCGCTCGTCTCGCCGACGGTCATCCTGGTCCCGTCGTGCAGCACGACGTCGAGCTCGTAGACGTTGTCCGAGGTCCTGCCCGCCATAACGGAGTGGACGCCGCAGGAGTTGTTGCCGAGCATGCCGCCGAAGGTCGCCCACTTGTGGGTCGAGGTGTCGGGGGCGAAGGTGAGGTTGTACTTCTCCTCGGTCATATCCGAGAGATGGTCCCGGATCACGCCCGGCTGCACCCACGCGTAGCCTTCTTCGGGGTTTACCTCAAGGATCTCGCGCATCTTCTTGGAGGTGTCGATGATGACGGCGACGTTGGTCGTCTCCCCCGAGAGGCTCGTCCCGGTCCCGCGCGGCAGGACCGGGGCCCCGTGCTTGTGGCAGACTTTGACAGCCTCGACGACGTCCTCCTCGTCCTCAGGAATGACGACGCCGAAGGGCACCTGCCTGTAGTTCGAGGAGTCGTGGGCGTAGATCGCGCGGGTGCCGGCGTCGAAGCGCACCTCGCCCTTGACGACGTCGCGGAGATCAGACTGCAGCGCCAGCAGGTTTAGGTTCATACGCTGGCGGTCGGTGAGCTGGTAGCTACCGTTCTTTAAGGTGTCCGTCATCTACTCTCTCCCTCCATCCGTTCTCTCTAGGCGGCGTACTGCCCGGCGTCGGAGCGCTTGAGCTCGAGTCCCAGTCCGGGTCGCGAGGCGTCGGGGCGCAGAAGACCGCCCTCTTCGGGCTGAAGTACCCCGTCGAAGAGCATGCTCTCCACGCGCACGTGGTCGTGGAAGTATTCGAGGTGTATGAGGCTCTCCACCGCGCAGCAGGCGTGCGCGGAGATCGCGGGCGCGCAGTGGGCGGAGAAGGGGATCTGGCGCCCCTTGCAGATACCGTCCACCCGCAACAGGTTGGTGATCCCCGCGCAGCGGGTCACGTCGGCCTGGAGGATGTCCACGCAGCCGGAGAGGTCGTTGAGCTCGTGCAGGGTCCACTCGTACTCGCCCGCGGCGATGGCGAGGCCACCGGGTCCGCGGTCGCGCAGGAGCCTCAGGCCCTCGCGATCCTCCGAGGAGACGGGCTCTTCTAGGTAGGTGATCCCGTCTTCCGCGAACGCCTGGGCCCAGTAGAGGGCCTGCTTTCGCGTGTAGGCGCCGTTCGCGTCGACCATGAGCTCCGTCTCTTCGCCGATGGCCTCCCTTACGGCTCCTACCCTCTCCGGGTCTCTCTCGGGCTCGCGCCCGACCTTCATCTTGACGCGCGGTATCCCTTCTGAGACCCAGCCGCCGAGCTGCTCACGCAGTCGATCAAGCGTGTACGACGTGAACCCTCCGCTGCCGTAGATCGGCACGGCGTCGTGAAAGCGCGGTAGCGCGTCGGCGAGCGGGACCCCGAGTAGCCTCGCCTTCAGGTCCCAGAGGGCGATATCGACCGCCGAGACGGCCATAGCGCCGACGCCCTGGCGTCCTGCGTTGCGGATCGCGCCCTGCATCGCCGACCACGCCGCGGGCGGGCTCATGGCGTCTTCGCCCCGGACCGCCTCCGCGAGCTTCGACTCGACGAACTTGCCCACGGAGACGTCGCCGTATGTGTAGCCGATGCCGCGCTCGCCGCCGCCAGCAGCCTCGACGAGCACCATCGTCGTCGAGTCCCACCTGAGGGTCCCGTCCGACTCAGGGGAGTCGGTCGGGACCGTGTAGGCGGAGACTTCGATCTTCTCGATAGAGACCTTCTCACCCATCGGCGGCCTAGCGGTTCGTGAACTCTTGCAGCTTGCCCTTGAGCGACTGCATCACGATACCGATCGAGTCCGGATCTCCCTGGGCCAGAGCCTGGGCCATGCCCTTGGCCTGCTCGAAGCGGATGTGGGGCGGCAGCGGCGGCACGTCCGGGTCGGTTATGGCCTCATAGACCACGGGACGGTCGGAGGCGAGCGCCTCCTCCCAGGCCTCCGCCACCTGGTCCGGCCCATCGACCCTTATGCCCTTGAAGCCGAGCAGCTCGGCGTAGCGGGCGAAGGGGAAGTCCGGAAGGTTCTGCGAGGCCTCGAGCTTGGCGTCGCCAGCAAGGACGCGCTGCTCCCAGGTCACCTGGTTGAGGTCCTGGTTGTTGAGGACGAGCACGATCAGGCGCGGGTCGCTCCAGCGCTCCCAGTACTTGGCGATATCGACGAGGGCGGCATTGCCGATCATCTGCATCGCCCCGTCGCCGACGCAGGCGATGACGGGCCTGTCCGGGTAGGCGAACTTGGCGGCTATGGCGTAAGGGACGCTCGGACACATGCTCGCCAGGTTGCCGGAGAGCGCCGCCATCATGCCTTCGCGCATCTTGAGCTGCCTGGCCCACCAGTTCGTCGACGAGCCCGAGTCGGCGGTGAGGATGGCGCGGTCTGGCAGGCGCTGGCTGAGCTCGTGGAAGACCCTCTGAGGGTTTAAGGGGTCGGCGTCCTCCATCGACCTTTCCTCGACGATCTCCCACCACCTGGAGACGTTCTGCTCTATGCCCTCCCGCCAGGAGCGGTCCTCCTTGCGCGAAAGGTGCGGGATGAGCGCGCGCAGGGTCTCCTTGGCGTCGCCGATGAGGTTGACCTCCATCGGATAGCGGATGCCTATCAGGGTGCCGTCTATATCGATCTGGACGCCTCTAGCCTGGCCCGGCTGCGGGAGCCATTCCGAGTAGGGGAAGCTCGAGCCGACCATAAAGAACGTGTCGCAGTTCTCGATCATGTCGTTGGAGGGCTTGGTGCCCAGCAGCCCTATGGAACCTGTGACGTAGGGCAGGTCGTCGGGCAATACAGCCCTGCCGTTGAGGGCCTTGGCGATACCGCACCCGAGGAGGTCGGCGACCTCTTTTACCTCCTCTTCGGCGCCGTAGGCCCCGGCCCCTATGAGCATGGCCACCTTCTCTCCCTCGTTCAGGACCTCGGCGGCGCGCCTGAGGTCCTCTTCGTAGGGGACGACGTGCGGGAGGTTCGGCATCCCTCCCCCTGAGAAGGTCGCGCCGTGGGCGCGCGGCGGGTCCTGGTGCTCCATCTCGGCCACGTCGTCGGGGACGATGATGCAGGTAACGGAGCGCGTCGACTTGGCGATGCGGATGGCGCGGTCTACGAGGTGCGCCGCCTGGGCGGGGACCATGCAGACGTGGACGTACTCGCTCGCAACGTCCTTGTAGAGGCTTATGAGGTCGACCTCCTGCTGGAAGTGCCCCCCGAGCCCCATCCTCTTCTGCTGGCCGACTATCGCGACCACGGGCTGGTGGTCGAGCTTGGCGTCGTAGAGGCCGTTGAGGAGGTGTATGGCACCAGGGCCCGAGGTCGCCATGCAGACGCCTACCTCGCCGGTGAACTTGGCGTGGGCGCTGGCGGCGAAAGACGCTATCTCCTCGTGGGCCGTCTGGGTGAACTCGATCC
Organism: Actinomycetota bacterium; assembly: GCA_902812425.1. Taxonomy (GTDB): domain Bacteria; phylum Actinomycetota; class Rubrobacteria; order Rubrobacterales; family Rubrobacteraceae; genus Rubrobacter_D. The sequence continues at coordinate 6,546 of CADDZK010000036.1, read as the reverse complement.
TGTCACCCACCTCGTGGAAGGCGCCGAGGAGCCCGTTGATGCCGTCGCCGGGGTAGCCGTAGATCCGCTTGACTCCCCAGTCGGCGAGGCGTCCCAGCATGAATTGCGCTACGTTCTGTGCCACGATGATCCTCCTTACTCGTTGCTTGCGTACGCTATGGTGCTAAGAAGCGCGTTCTCCGCCTGGCGCGAGTCGAGGCGGGTGTGCTGCACTACTATGGGTACGTCCGACTCTATGAGGCTCGCGTAGTCGGTGTCGGTCGGCACCGGTTCGGGGTCTTTGAGAGCGTTGAAGCGCACGTGCAAGGTGCGCCTGGGCGGAACCGTCACGGAGTACGGCCCCGCTGGCTCCCTGTCCTCGAAGTAGACCGTGATCTGTACGTGGGCCTCCCCGTCGCCCGTGTTGAGGAGGCAGGCCGTCTCGTGGCTCGTAAACTGCGGCTCGGGGCCGTTGGACCAGGAGGGGATGTACCCCTCCGCTATCGCCCAGCGCCTTTGCCCTAGAGGCGCGCTCATCGGCCCCCCTCGCTCTTCGATCCAATCATGTCTCGATCCTCCTGTTTCGACGGTCTCCCGCTTCCGGGCGTCGGCTTCTACGTCTGCAAGGCTGCGTTCCCTGGTCTCGGCATGAGAAAGTAGGCCGGAAGGCCCCGATCGAGAGCGCGCCGTAGGTTCAGAAGTCGCCGTCCTTCCCTCGCCGGCATGGGTGATGCCTCCCTCATGCGGAGGCACCAATCTCCTCCTGGATGCCGTGAGCATAGCGCCGGTGAGGACTCGCTGGCAAAACAGGTAGCCGCTTACGGCCAAGAGCACTCCCGTTGCTCAATGCGACGTATCTCCCTGCAGTCTCTGGAGCACAGCCGTAGTACGGAATCCTTGCATCCGACCAGGTGGGCGACAGAACACGCCTATCGCCCACCCTCTGGGGACGTGCCGGAAGGTGTCTCGGGGTACCTTGGCAGACTTCTCAAAAGACGAACCTATCGCGCCAGACCTCCATCGTTCCGACATCTGTTCTGACTCGATTCATCATTCGATGCTATTACAACTTCCCTCAGTTTCGATAAAGGGCGTGTAAAGTTTCGGTTAGCGTCCTACGAGGGGACCGGGAAGGCGCGCAAAGTAGCGACCGACGCCTACAGCCGCTGGTGCATACCCCCTTCGCGCCCTCGGATTTCCGTCTGCGCACCCTACGCCAGGCTCAGCCCGCCAGGGTCCTGCCCACCGTTACCCCAACGACTCCCGCTACGCTCAAGTGAGCGTAAGATGCCTGGCTCGCAGTCACCTCAGGCCCACACGCCCTCGCGGCGGTTCCGCCGCCGGAGATTTCTTGGAAGGCTCAGCTTCGCGGAGCTTCATACGGGAACAGTTCGTCCAGCAGGGTCGCGCAGAGTACTGCGGCGGGGACCGCGAGCAGCACCCCGACAAACCCGAGTAACGCACCGAAGATCAAAAAAGAGACGATGATCATAGCCGGGTGCAGGCTGACCTCACGGCCCATTACCATGGGCTGAAGAATGTATCCTTCCACCTGATTCAGGGCCACGAAGAGCACGATCACCAGCACAGCTTTGATCGGCGAGATGGTCAGAGCCAAGAGCGCCGGCAGCATCGCGCCCACGATCGATCCCAGATACGGAACGACGTTCAGGACGCCAGCGATGAGACCGAAGCTTATGTACAGGGGGACACCCAGGATCCAGAGTCCCACTCCCCCGCCGATCCCGACGAAGAGCGCCACGATCGCCTGTCCGATGATCCAACCCCGCAGCCTCACCTCGAAGGTTCGGAGAAACTTTCTGACCCTGGCCCGCTTCCCGGGAGGGGCCAGCCGTAAGATCCCCCTGATCAGGGGTCCTGGATCGACGCTCATGTATACGGCGAGAAACAGACCGGCGACGGCCGCGCCGGCTAGCGAGAAGAACTTCATCGCTACCGAAGATAGGGAACCAGAGAGCTGCGAGAGGGCATCCTTCAACCTGTCCCCTATCTGTGATAGGTCGGGTCCGTAGGGCAGGTTGCGGACGAGGTCCGTCAGCGAGTCCACGTACTGGGGGAAGTTCGCCGTCAAGACCCGGCCCTCTTGCACGAGGTTTGGAACTATTACAAGCCAGACGAATACCCCGAACGCCCCGACTACTCCAAGGAGCGCGAACGGTGTAGTCCACGGCGGCAGTTTGAGCCGCTCCAGGCCTTGCGTTATGGAGCGGAGAACGACGGCCACCAGCATCGCGACGGCCACCACCTTCAGAACCGGCAACAGATGGTAGGCGACCAGAAGCCCGGCGGCGACGAAGACGGCTAGGGGCGCGCCCTGGCCCAGCCTGCCGTAGAACGTCTTCTCCTCGCGTCTGACTCTTCCCACCATCGACCACCCGCTACAACCCGATCCGGCTCCTTAAACGTCCTCAGAGCGCTTTCGGAGTGTCCTCCTCGGGTCCATGATCCGTAATCTCCTCGACCCTTATTACACCTTACGCGCGAGCGGCGAGCGCGCCCTGACACGCCCGGCGCGAACCTTTACGCACACTTTACTTCCTATTAACCAAGGCTGACCGAACCTTAATGCTATCGGTGTAGAACCGAACCAATGCAAAGTATCCAAGCCAGCGAGGGGTCCTCTATGAAGCCTTTGGAACACGGTGAGGCCGAGGGCAGAAGTCGTCGGTCGCTATCCCCCGAGCACGGCCTTCTGGATGCAGATTCCAACCGATGTAGCACCGGGAGGAACGAGGGTGAGAAGGCAGATCCGAGGGTGATCAGGGAGCGGGTGGACCGAGAGGGAAACGTTCGGGTCGGACTCTCTGGAGAGCTCGACCTTCAGTTCTTGCCGGAGCTCAGGGCAACGCTGCGCACCGCCTTGGGATCGCAACGCGAGGTCTTCGTGGATCTCTCTGAGGTCAGCTTTCTGGACGCGTTGTGCCTTCGGGAACTCGTGGTTCAGTACCAACTGTATCCCCGCCTGTTCCTGTGGCGCCCCTCCTTCGAGGTCAAGCTCGCCCTGGCAATCTGCGATCTCGAGGACTGGGTGAGCTTTCATCCCGATCGAGCGGCCTCCCGCCGACTGGCGAGGGTGGGCGCCGCGCCCATAGGACACGGGGCGGAAGACGGCGACAGAGCCCAGGCCGGGGGGCTCTCTCCCGGTGAGGATCACGTGGTTACGTGGTGAGGCCCGAAGAGACACCAGGGCGCAACCGCGCCGAAGAGAGCTGGCTGGCGATGGCTACCCAGGACCCCGCGTTCTTTCTCGCAGAGGCTGATGAAGCAGAGATAGGCAGGGAGGACGAGTCTCCGTACGGCGACGCGGCGGGCGGGGCGAGGCGCAGAGTACCATCCCAAGAACACTAGGAGGCAACCAGGTTGTCGGCCTTCGCGGACTGTCAGTTTCGAAAGGGAGGCATGCTTGAGCCTTCGGCAAAGACCCGCAGGCTCGACTCTCACGAAGACCTTATAGAGAGGTACCTGGCGAAGCTCGCCCTCTCGGACAATCCGCGGCTCGCCGACTTGGTAAGGGCCATGCGCGGCGCGCTCCTCTCCAGAGAAGAGCGGGTGCACTCGATCTTATGCATGGAAGTGGCCGGCGCTTTCGGCCTCGACCCCGCCGAGGTGCTTCCGGCGGCGGCAGCCATAGAGTCCGTCCATACGCTCACTTCGATCCATGCCGACCTTCCTGCCTTGAAGGGTGGCGAGCACCAGAGGGCTGGACGCGCGTGCCACGAGGAGTTCGGAGAGGCCACGGCCATCCTCGCCGGCGATGGCTTCTTGGGGACCTCTCTGGCTCTTATCACCAACGAGCAAAAGGGGACGCCGCAGCAGCTCCTCGGGGTCGTGAGGGAGCTGGCGAGATCGGCGGGCGTAGGCGGGGCTATCGGGGGCCAGGCATTGAAGGCGAGCTACGCCGGGCGCACGGTCGATCACCGGACGCTGGACGTGATGCAGGAGCACAGCACCGGAGCCCTCTTCGAAGCCTCCGCTATCATCGGGGCCATCCTGGCCGACGCAACGCCGCAGGAGCGCGAAGCCATCGCACGATACGCCCGGCGGCTCGGGCTCTGCTTCCGGATAGTGGCCGACATCCTCCTCCTGAGCCCGATCCCTGACGATCCCACAACCCGGCAGATCGAGGCACCGGACGCCCCCGACGGTGCAGGACGCACAGACGCGACGTTCCCGGCGCTTTACGGGCTTCGTAGGGCCCGGCTTCTGGCGGATAAGTCCCTTGGAGGGGCCGTCAGGGCGCTCGAGGGGATAGACGCAGACACGGCAGGGTTGGAGGAGCTCGCCTATGGCGTGCGCCGGGGAGAGTACTCAGCCGGCGCGACGATGCGAATCCGCCCGTGACCTCTGAACGGAAGGAGGGTATGCATTGCGGAGGAAGAGCGCTGTAAGAGCCCGTAGGGCCAGGTTTGCGATCGGTCTTCGCTCCCGCTTTCCTAATACCCTCCGGGGTGCCGGCGCGCGGGTAGGAGAGCCCTGTTCGTTCGCCGATCTCGCCACGACATCGTCTTGGGCATTTTACCCGCGCCCAAAAGTATCCCTGCGAACCGCGGTCCATCCAGGCCCGAGTCGGCCGGCCCGCAAGCCGAACGCCGAAGATGGGCGGACCGACCGTAAGGGGACGAGCTCGACCGCGGAGGAGATCTCGCGGCCCCTGGCGGCTCTTCCGGGCGTGACACCGGAGCAGCAGCGAGTGGCCCGTGGAAGGGACGCGGGATTCATTGGACCATGTTTCAACCCCGCGCCCTATCCCAAGAACGCTTACGCGTCGGGCTCTCCTCCGATCACGCTCCCGCAGTATCGGAACGGGCACCAGAGGAGAAGTCTCGCGTCATGAAGCTACAGACGAAGCTCCTTGCCCACCTGGAGATGATGCGTCCCTATACCCTCTTCCACTCGGGCACCCTGGGCTTCGCATCGGCACTCTTCATCTCGGGGGGTCAAGCCCAGCCGTGGCGGCTGGGCCTCGCATTCCTGGTCCCGACGCTCGGCTGGCTTGCGGGTCTCTACGCCGGTGACTACTACGACCGCGACCTGGATGCCGCCGCCAAGCCTCACCGCCCTGTACCTTCGGGGCGGGTGGGGGCACGCGAAGCGTTCGGGTTCATGGTCGGCTATATAACCTTAGGCTACGCACTGGCGCTGATTCTCAATCCCCTGGCGTTGCTCCTGGCCGTGCTCACGACGGTCTTCGGCATCGCCTACTCAAAGACCTTCAAGCGGCACGCCATCCTCGGAAATCTGGACCGCGGGCTTCTGGCTTGCTTCACCGTGCTGTTCGCAGGCGCCGCCGTTCACGGTCTCGGGGCGCGCCTATCCCTTGCGGTTCTCTGCGGGATCTTCTTCTTCCATGACAGCTCATCGAACCTCATCGGCGCGATCAGGGACGTAGAGGGCGACAGGGAGGCCGGCTACCGGACCGTGCCGGTCGCCTACGGCGTCTCCCGCTCCGTCCTGATCTCCGGGCTGATGTCGCTCTCGTGGCTGGGCTTCGCGCTGCCGCTTTTCGCCTATTACCACGAGCGGAGCGTCTCGCTCGCGCTGTTCGTGGTGGCCCTACTCATGACCGGGTTGGCTTACTTTATGCTCCTTGCGCACAGGGGGCAGCTGACCCGCGAGCAGGCTCTGGGTGCACACAAGGTAGTCGTGCTCGAGCGCCTGATCCTGAGCGCAGCCGTCGCAACGATCTTCGGCCCGACCCTGCCGGTGTTGGTTCTGCTCGCGGTGGTCCTGACGGCGACCCAACTCGCGCAGATGTCCCTGCGCAACAGGTATGAGTTCGATTCGGCTTGAGCCGCAGCTCGGGTCGGCGAAAGGCGACGCGCGCGGGAGAGTGCCGTGAGAATCTGCCTCGTCTCGCCATACTCGTGGTCTTTTCCCGGTGGGGTGATGGAGCACATCGACTCGGTGGCCGTCCACCTCGAGCGCAAGGGGAACGAGGTGGAGGTGCTCGCGCCGAACGACCCCCTGGACCTCAGAACCAGGATGCTGCATCCGAAGCTGGGTCGGCACGGTTCCTTGCCAGCCCGCGTGACGCCCGTTGGGCGCTCCATGCCACTACCTTCCAACGGCTCGCTGGCCAACGTGGCCTTCTCCCCGACGGTCTTCCGGGCGGTGCGGCGTGCGGTACGTGCGCGGCGTCCGGACGTACTCCACGTCCACGAGCCACTCGTGCCGCTTGCCTCCTGGGCAGCGATGGGGGTGGCAAACGAGTTGGGGATCCCGACCGTGGGCACCTTCCACGCCAACTACCCGAACGGGTGCGCCCACTACAGAATCTTCAAGCCCGTGCTCGCACCCTACTTCGAGAGGCTATCGGCGAGGATAGCCGTCTCTCCGACCGCAGCGGCGACGAGCGCAGCATGCTTTCCGGGCGAGTACCGCATAATCCCGAACGGCGTCGATGTCGGCCGCTTTAGACCCACGGGCGAGCCGCGGGATCCAAATCGGGTGCTCTTCGTGGGGCGCCCCGTGGCCCGCAAGGGACTTACGGTACTGCTCAAGGCCCTACCCGCTCTGCTCGAGAGGGTGCCCGACGTGAGGCTCGTG
>CADDZK010000035.1 GCA_902812425.1 Actinomycetota bacterium | reverse complement strand
ACTCCCATCATCGCTATGACGGCCAACGCTTTGCAGGGAGACAGGGAGAAAGTCTTAGAGGCGGGCATGGACGACTATCTACCGAAGCCCGTCAAGCTTGAAGACCTTAAGGTGACGTTGGCACGCTGGGTCCACCCTGAGCAGGAGATTGCCGAGACCCAAAACGGCCCGAAGGACGTTAGTGCGCAGGTATCCGAAGAGGCTCTTGACCGCCAGGTGATAGAGAATCTGCGCGAGCTAGGTGGTCCCGAGATGCTTTCCGAACTCGCCGAGTTGTTCCTCCGGAACGCGCGTACTTCAACGGATGCTCTCAAGAAGGCCGCAGAGGAGGGCGACGCGCAAGCCGTCGAACGCGCGGCGCACAGCCTCAGAGGAACCGCAGGCTATCTAGGTGCTACAGAAGTAGAGCGTTTGTGCTCGCAGCTACAGGAGGCTGGCGCTTCTGGGGATCTCACGCCAGTCCCCGAGCTACTTGCTCGGCTGGACGATCAGCTTGACAGGACGCGCGTCGAGTTAGTCGCGCTCTCAAAGCGTGAGTAGATGATCACCGACACTTGCTGCGATCGCTTCACGCAGGAGAACACCGGTGAGCGAAACTGAGGATCCCTCCTGGGTGCTCTGGCTACGCGTCGGGCTAAGTGCAGTAAAGTAATGGAGAACTCGACCATGGTGACCCTCCAACGGCTAGGACATATCGTGAGACCATCGCCCATGGTACATGCCCTCTAGCCCTTGTTCTCGCACTTATTGACACAACCTCGTAGAAGGGGTCTTCTCCGAACTTTGCGTGCAGAGTTCGGTATAAACCTGCGGCTCAGCAACACGGGGGCCCGGCATACGAATCCCAGACGCCACAACAACGGACACGAGATGCTGGTGAGCCAAATAGACTTGGCTCTTGCTGATGGTGCTTACAACATCTGAGCACCAATTCGAGGAGTTCACTCGCATTCGGGCCGTATTCGAACAGGAACTCTCCAGAACTTATGAGCCGTGAGCTCAGGGACGATTAAGCTCTCGTGGGACACGCTAGCTTAGCGGCAGAGAGAGCGCGCCTTAGCACCGTAGAGTGTCTCAGTAAGGGTAGGAGCGGCTCATAGTGCCTCGTCCATAGCGTCTGCTAGCCTGCCATCCATGCCCTCGATCACGCGCGAGTAAGTGTCGAGCATGATATTTATGCTGGCGTGTCCTAGAAGCTCCTGAACTTACTTGGGGTGCTTGCCTGCCGCACCGGTTGATGTGATAGAGCGGGTGAGGGGAATCGAACCCCCATCACCAGCTTGGAAGGCTGGGGCTCTACCGTTGAGCTACACCCGCGCTACGTGAGGTCCCGTCAGCTTCGCTGTCGGGGCGAGAGGATTTGAACCTCCGACCCCCTGCTCCCAAAGCAGGTGCGCTACCAGACTGCGCCACGCCCCGCGGAGACCGCCCGTGAGTATAACAAAGGGGTTCAGGTCTTTAAATTACGGTCGCGGGGGCTACGGCCTCTATCTCCTCGTCGAGGAACCGGCTGCCGAGCGCCGCGAACTCTTCGGGGTCGGCGCTGCATACGTAGGTGGCCTCTCCCTCGTCGCCGACGTGGTGCGGGCGGCGGAGGCGGTTGCGGCGGGAGAGCACGCGGCCAACCTCAAGGGCCGTCTGGCCTGCGGAGGAGATCAGACGCACCTCAGGACCGAGGATGCGGTTGATGGGCGCGGAGATGAGCGGGTAGTGGGTGCAGCCGAGGACGACCACATCGACCCTCCTCTCCTTGAGAGGCTCGAGATAGCCCCTGGCTACGCTCTCCAGCTCGGGACCATCCACGACGCCGCGTTCTATGAGGGGTACGAACTCGGGGCAGGCCTGTTCGTGTACCTCGACCCCGGCGTCCAGAGAGTGAACGGCGCGCCTGTAGGCCCCACTGGTCGCGGTAAGCGGCGTCGCGAGAACGCCGACACGCCTGTTGCGCGTCTCCACGACGGCGGCCCGCGCTCCGGGCTCTATAACCCCTATGACGGGTACCTCGAAGGAGCGTTGCGTCGCCCTTAGGGCGGCGGCCGTCGCCGTGTTGCAGGCGATCACGACCATCTTCACATCCATGCCGATAAGGTAGTTGATGATCTCGAAGGTGAACCAGCGGACCTCGGCGAGGTCGCGTACCCCGTAGGGCACCCTCGCCGTGTCCCCGAAATATACGGTGTGCTCGTAGGGCAGACGGTCCCGGATCTCCGCCAGCACCGTCAGCCCCCCGACGCCAGAATCAAAGACTCCAATGGGCCGTGGATCGCTCACGGAACCTGATTATAGCCGTTTCTCAAGCGAAGCATGCTTGTGGCATCGCAGGCAAAAATAAGCCGCCCGGTTAGCCGGGCGGCCCCTTAGTGGAGGCGGCGGGATTCGAACCCGCGTCCGCGAGCGCGCCGTCCGTGAGATTCTACGAGCGTAGCTCCCGGTTTAGCTTCGCCTTCCGCGACGGACCGGGGCGCCGCCGCGAGGCTAGCCCGTTAAATGTCCCCCCCGAGCACCGGGCCAGAACCCGGAGGGTGATCCCACTCAATGACACCGGAGAACCGGGACGTGGGCTTCCCGGACCGATGGGCGTCGCTATTTAAGCAGCGAGCGCCAACTCACCATTATCGTTGGCGTGTATCTTTTGCTGCCGGCGTTTTACGAGTCTCCAGCAAACTCGGCTCGTCTCACAGGACGCTGACCACTCCCGTCGAAGCCTATGCGCCCCCTTGTAGAGCCAGTATTCTACCATTTTGGAGGAATTTTACAAAGCTGTCAGCACGCTCCGACTTCGCCTCCGCTTGTCAGCATCTCAGCCCGTCAGCAAGGATGTGGGAGCATAGACCGCTGTCCGAGCGAGGAACCTCCCACCCGATATGTTTTCGCCTCCGGTGTATCAGCTTGGCCGCAAGAGAAAAAGCTGACAGCGAGGGTCTAAAAGGCCCGAAGCGTGCTGAGAGGTGCCTCTGGCAAAGCCAGAGCGCCGTGCTGACAAGCGCGATTTGCAGAAGTGCCTTCTGCAAATCGCTTTAGCGGCGGAGGCGTTCCTTCATGGCACGTTCGATCTCACGGTCGGCGGTCTTCTTGGCGATCTCACGCCGCTTGTCGTACTGGCGCTTGCGGCTAGCGACGGCGATCTGGAGCTTGACGATACCGTTCTTGGAGTAGAGCTTCAGCGGAATGAGGGTCTTCCCCTCCTCCTGGCTCTTGCCTACGAGGCGGTCGATCTCCTTTCTGTGCAACAGCAATTTGCGGTCACGGGTAGGCAACTGCCGTTCCTGCCTCGCGTTCGCGTAGGGCGAGATGTGCGCGCCTATAAGGAAGATCTCACCGTCCCTAATGCGCGCGTAGCTCTCCTTGAGGTTGGCACGACCCTCCCTGACGGACTTTACTTCGGGCCCCGTAAGCTGGATGCCTGCCTCGTAGGTCTCCTCGATGTTGAAGTCGTGCAGCGCCTTCTTGTTGCGTGCGAAGTCACTCACAGGTGTTTCACCACCCTCAGCTCGGCCCGCTGCATCAGCGGGAGAACGTCGAGCAACTCGACGAGGACCCTGTCCCCCATCCTGTAGGAGGACCCTATGGAGTCGTTGGAGAGGACGACGCCGTTCGGCTCCAGTTCCCACCATCCGGGGAGCTTGCTCACGTGCACGAGGCCCGTGGCCCCCGTCTCGAGCTCGACGAAGAGCCCGAAGGCGGCCGTGCTGACGACCGTCCCTTCGAGGACATCTCCGACCCTGTCGCGCATCAGCCACATAAGCGTGTACTCGTCCGAGGTGCGCTCGCAGATCATAGAGCGGTACTCCCTCTCCGAGATGTAGTCTGTGATCTCGGAGAGGTCCTCGGGCGGCTCCTCGTCCAGCAGGGCGCGGTGGACGAGGACGTCGGCGTAGCGCCGGATCGGGGAGGTAAAGTGCGTGTAGTGCTCGAGCGCCAGGCCGTAGTGGCCCCCGTCGTGAGGAGAGTACACAGCGCGCGGTATGGAGCGCAGGATCAGGTAGTTCACGGCGTCTGACTTGGCCATCTGGGAGATGGTCCCCAGATTCTCGGGCGTGGGCTCGACCTGCATCCCGACGGCGGCGAGCCTCTCCCCGAGCACCTCCAGAGCCTCCGCATCGGGCCTCTCGTGCACCCTGAAGACGCCCCCCCTCTTCCGCCGAAGCATCTTCGCGACGGACTCGTTCGCGAGGATCATGAGCTCTTCTATAAGCTCGCGCGCCGGCGTGGAACGGCGTACCCTGGCGCCGACGGGCACCCCGGCTTCGTCTATCTCGTATTCCGGCTCCCGCCCACCGAGCTCCAGCTTGCCCCTTCTGGCAGCCCGCAGCTTGAGGCGGCGCGAGAGCTCGTAGGCCGTCCGGACGAGATCCACCTGCTCTACGATCCCCTCACCGCGCAGGAAGGCGTCGACCACCTCGTAGGTCAGCCTGGCGTCGCTCTCGATAACGCTCCGGAAGGCCCTGAAGCTCTTCGCCTCGCCTTCAGCGTCGACCTCCATCTCGACCGTTACGGCGGCCCTATCTGCGTGCGGCCTCAGAGAGCACACGTCGTTCGAGAGACGCCGGGGGAGCATCGGAGCCACGGTACCGGGAAGGTACACCGAGTTGCCCCTGTAGGCGGCCTGTTTGTCCAGCGCAGAGCCGGGCTCGACGTAGTAGGTCACGTCGGCTATGTGGACCCACACCCTGTACCCGTTCTCCTTGCGCTCGACCGAGATCGCGTCGTCGAAGTCCTTGGCGTCGTCCCCGTCTATGGTCACTGTAGGGAGGTGCCTGAGGTCCTGTCGCTCCCCGATCTCCCTGCGCGCCACCGTCTCAGCCTCCTCCTCGACCTTCCTCGGGAACTCGCGGGAGGTCCCGATGGAGGCGAAGAGCGCCTCGTAGACGTTGCGCGGGTCTTCGGACGAACCGATAACGCGCGTAACCTCGCCTCGAAGCGACCGATTCTTCTCACGGGCGTTCACCAGGACCAGGTCGCCGGCCTCCGCACCGTGGCGCAGCTTGCGTGCGACCAGCACCGGACGCCGCTCCTCGATGAAGAGCGGATCTGCTACCGAGTACTTCCCCCGACGGACCAGCATGGCCGGTAGTATCAAGAGAGCGCTCCGATCAGAGACATCTGGCTGGGCACCCTGTGAGTCTATCATGCAGGAGGCCACAGACTTCAGATTGACCCGTAAAGCGTGAGAGTCTCCACCATCGACATCTTCGGTCCGGCACACAGTGCCACCGCTGAAGCCTGAGACCTGAAACCGAAGATATAGCGCCTGAAGGCGCTATATCTTCCTGAGGAACCTCGTCACCGAGAGGAAGCTACCGATCACGCCGATCCCCACTCCCACGGCGACGAGCACCACAAGCACGAACGGGGCGTTCACGGCGTCGCTCGATATCGGGACGTAGGGGAGGTCGTTGTGCGCCCAGTCGACGAAGAGGTAGTTGATCCAGACGACGGCGAACGCCGCGAGCCCGGCGCCGACGAGGCCCTGGAGCAGCCCCTCGAAGACGAAGGGCGTACGCACGAAGGAGTCCGAGGCCCCGACGAGCTTCATCACCTCTATCTCCTTGCGTCTGGCGAAGATCGAGAGCCTGATGGCGTTGGAGATCAAGAGTACGCTCGCGATCAGGAACAACAGGGTGGCCCCGTAGAGGCCCCAGATCACGTACGACGTCACCGAATTGAGGCGGTCGATGGTCTGCTGCGGGTAGCTGAGGTTGTCCTCGGTGAACCCCTCCTGCTTGAGCTTCTCTGCCACATCGTTGGCCTCGCTTGGGTCTTTGAGCTGGATCTGGACGGAAGGCGGGAACACGCTCTGGTCCAGGTCCCTGTAGAGGTCGGGCTGGTCCTTGAATTTGTCCTTGAACTCAGCGAACGCCTGTTCCTGGGAGACCTCGGTTACCTTGGCGACCTCAGGCCACCCCCTGACCTTCTGTGCGAGCGCGTCGAGCTGGTCGCTGCTCGCGTTGGGCATGAACGCCTCGACGCTCACGTCTTGGCGCACGGAGCCTATGACCCCCTGGATGTGGGCGCTGACGAGAAGTCCCAACCCGAAGACCAGAATGCAGATGAACGTCGTCGTCACGGCGGTGATGCTCATGAGCAGGTTCAGGCGGACGTTCTTGAGCGCCTCGACCAGAAAGAACCAGAAGTTAAACCTCATCGGCGTAAGCCCCCCTCACCTTGTCGCGGACGATGCGCCCGTCTTCGAGGGCGACTACCCGCTTGCGCATCACGTCGACCATCTCCCTGTCGTGGGTGGCGACGAGGACGGTGGTGCCTATGCGGTTGATCCTGTGCAGAAGCTGCATAATGCCGACGCTGGTGTTCGGGTCGAGGTTGCCCGTCGGCTCGTCCGCGACGAGTATGGGCGGCTGCGAGACGAAGGCGCGGGCTATGGAGACGCGCTGCTGCTCGCCGCCCGAGAGCTGTTCCGGGTACTTCCCCATCTTCCCCGAGAGCCCCACGAGGTCGAGAATCTGGGGTACCTTTGTGCGGATCGTACGCCGCCTCTGCCCCGTGACCTCCATCGCGTAGGCGACATTCTCTGCCGCGGTCTTGTTGGGGAGCAGCTTGAAGTCCTGGAAGACGCACCCGATGTCGCGCCTGAGACGCGGTATCCTGCGCCGCGGCACCGACGAGAGCTTCGTCCCGTTCACGTAGATCGAGCCCGCCGAGGGCTCCATCTCCTTCAGGATCAGGCGCACCATGGTGGACTTGCCGGAGCCGCTCGCACCGACGAGGAACACGAACTCACCCGCGTTTATCTCCAGGTTCACCCGCTCGAGGGCGACGGTGTCGTTACCGTAGACCTTGGTGACGTTGTTGAATCGGATCATTACCTCTCCACGCGTGGCTTACCGGCCGCCGCGAACGGCGCAGCCCAAAATCCGAGGTCCCCCCTCCAGGGACTCGACTGGCCACCGGAGAAGATAGCAACAACCGCCTGGGTTATCAACCGCCGGGGTAGACTCCGAGCGGTATGCTTGGCACCCTCCCTTCGAGTACTATTTGCCCCTCCTCCGTCTCGACCCTACTGATCCTGGTCTGGTAAGGGAGATGGTCGAGGGGGTACGTGAAGTCCGCCCCCTTGAGCAACTGGTGCGCGAGATCTTTGGGCACGGGGACCCCTGCCGCCTCCAGGCTTTGCGGCTCGAAGAGGAGATCACCATCGTGCAATCCCAGACCCCCCTCCACGGAGACGGGGAACTGTGTGCCGAGGACCGTGGCCTCGGACTTTATGATCACCGCGCCCTTCTTCACGTCGACGCCCGTGATAGGCACGTCCGAGCGGGCCCTGGCCAGGCGCGAGAACTTATCCTCAGGCACATCGACCCTCAGCTCCCCCGAGAGCGGGTCCCTATCGACGACGTGCCCGCTCTTCATGGTGTCCCACACGTTTATGTCGAAGGGGTCCAGGTCGATGCTCGCCCGCCGGGCCTCCACGCCGCCAAGCTCCGTGTTCTTGAGGACGATGCGGCCACCCGAGAACTCGCCGGCGAGCATCCTCAGCGGGGGGTCGCTCCTGAGCTTTACGTTGGGCTGCCTCTCGGTCCCCAGGCGTGACTGGACGTCGCGGGCCACCCCGTACTCCAGAAGAGATGGCAAGAAAGTGTAGGGGCCGATCAGGAAGATGACGACTACGGGTACGAGCACGGCCGCGAGGACGCCGCGCATGTCGCTAGGCCGCGGTCCGGTTCTTCAGGTAGGCGTAGATGAAAGCGTCGATGTCGCCGTCGAGTACGCGGTCCACGTTCGCCGTCTCCTCGCCCGTGCGGTGGTCCTTGACGAGCTTGTAGGGGTGAAGGACGTAGGACCGGATCTGCGACCCCCACTCGATGTCGGCTTTCTCCCCGCTCTGCGCGGCGATCTCCTGCTCCCGCCGCTCGCGCTCGAGCTCGAAGAGCCGCGCCTTCAAGACGCGCATTGCGACTTCTCGGTTCTGGTGCTGGCTCCGCTCGTTCTGGCACTGCGCCACGATGCCGGTCGGAAGGTGTGTGATCCTGACCGCAGAGTCGGTCTTGTTGACGTGCTGCCCGCCCGCCCCCGAGGCCCTATAGGTATCCACCTTGAGGTCCTTCTCCTCGATCTCGACCTCGACGGCCTCACCGACGACGGGCGCGACGGCGACGGAGGCGAAGCTGGTATGCCTCCGCCCTCCGGCGTCGAACGGGCTGATCCTCACGAGGCGATGCACCCCCCGCTCGGCCGAGAGTAGCCCGAAGGCGTACTCCCCAGAGACGGTGAAGGTGGCGCTCTTTATGCCGGCCTCCTCGCCCTCTGTGTACTCTATGACTTCTAGCCCGAAGCCCCGCCGCTCGGCCCAGCGCCGGTACATCCGCGCGAGCATCTCGGCCCAGTCCTGCGAGTCCACCCCGCCCGCACCCGAGTTTATGGTGAGTATGGCGTCGCCCTCGTCGTACTCGCCGGAGAAGAGCCTGGCGACCTCCTGCTCTTCGAGCATCCCCTCGATCCGCCGCAGCTCCTCCCCTACCTCGGGGAGCAACTCCCCGTCCTCCTCCGAGAGCTCTAGTAGTTCCTCGGAATCCGAGAGACGCTCTCGCAAGTCGTCGAGCAGCTCGATCCTGCCCTGCACGCGCGAGAAGCGGGCAGACACGGCCTTCGCCTCCTCGGGGTCGTCCCAGAAGCCGGGACGGCTCATCTCCTCGCCCAGCTCTTCGGCCTCTCCCCGCAACCCTTCGACGTCGAAGAACGCCTCGAGCTCGGCGAGGCGTTCTTCCAGCTCAGACGCCTTGTCCTTGAGCTCGGTCACTAACTCCCCTGGGCTTCGGAACCGAGCGGCGGAGCGCCTGGCATACCGTGACACTTCTTGTACTTCTTGCCGCTGCCGCAAGGGCAGGGGTCGTTGCGACCGACCTTGACCTTGCGCGGGCTCTTGGGACGCTGGTTCGGCTCTTCGCTCCCGCCGCTGTAGGAGAACTGTTGCATCTCCTCCTCGCGCAGCTTGATGTTCTCCACGCGGTAGATATAGGTGACGTAGTCCTCCTTGAGACCCCGCTCCATCTCCTGGAAGATGTCGAAACCCTCACGCTTGTACTCGACCAGCGGGTCGCGCTGGGATAGGCCACGCCAGCCGATGCCCTCGCGCAGATAGTCCATCTCGTAGAGGTGCTCCCGCCAGCGGGAATCTACGACCGAGAGCAGCGTACGGCGCTCGGCCTCCTCGAAAGAGTCGACCCCGTCGCCGCGCGCGAGACCGCGCTTCTCGAGCTCGGCGGTCCGCTCGTCCCACTCGGCCTTGCGCTCCTCCAGGCGCTCGCGCGCGTCTTCGAGCACCATCGAGAGGACCTCTGCCGCGGTCAGCGTCTCGACGTCGAGCGACCTGAAGTCGATCGTAGTCGGATAGAAGCGGTTCACCTCGGCGGTGAGGGCGTCGAGGTCCCAGTCCTCTGGGTAGACGTCCTCCGAGACGTACTCTGAGACGACGTCGGTGAGCACGTCCTCGACGTAGCTCATCGTATCGACGTCCTCGCCCATCAGGATGTCGCGCCTTATCGCGTAGATCACCTCGCGCTGCTTGTTGAGGACGTCGTCGTATTCGAGGATGCGCTTACGAATCTGGAAGTTGCGGCTCTCGACCTGCTCCTGGGCGCGCCTCACGGAGTTGGAGATGACCCCGGCCTCGATAGGCACGTCCTCTTCGAGCCCGATGCGGTCGATGATCCCCTGCATCCTCTGGCCGCCGAAGAGCCTCAAGAGCTCGTCCTCGAAGGAGAGATAGAACCGCGACTCGCCTGGGTCCCCCTGCCTCCCCGAGCGGCCCCTGAGCTGGTTGTCTATGCGCCGCGCCTCGTGGCGCTCCGTGCCAAGCACGTAGAGCCCGCCGACCTCCGAGACTCCCTCGCCGAGCTTGATGTCGGTGCCACGCCCGGCCATGTTCGTGGCGATGGTAACGGCGCCCCTCTCGCCTGCCTCGGCGATGATCTCGGCCTCCCGCTCGTGTTGCTTGGCATTGAGTACGTTGTGCTGGATGCCGCGCCGCTTGAGCAGCGCGGAGAGGCGCTCCGAGACGTCCACGGAGACGGTGCCTACGAGGACGGGCTGGCCCTTCCTGTTCCGCTCGACGATGTCTTCGATGACGGCCTTGAACTTCGACTTCTCGCTCTTATAGACGAGGTCGTCTTTGTCCTCCCTGATCATCTCCCTGTGCGTTGGGATGGAGACGACCTCCATCTTGTACGTGTGCATGAACTCGTCGGCCTCTGTCGCCGCCGTGCCCGTCATGCCAGAGAGCTTGTCGTACATCCTGAAGTAGTTCTGGATGGTGATGGTGGCGACGGTCTGGTTCTCTTCCTTGATCTCGACGCCTTCTTTGGCCTCTATGGCCTGGTGGAGCCCCTCGGAGTAGCGTCTGCCTTCGAGCACGCGCCCCGTGAACTCGTCGACGATGTACACCTCCCCGTCCTGGACGATGTACTCGTCGTCCCTGTGGAAGAGCGTCTGCGCCCTCAAGGCCTGGTTGAGGTGGTTTACGAGGTTGGTGTTGACGTCGTCGTAGAGGTTCTCTACGCCCAGAGCCTTCTCGACCTTCTCGACGCCGCTCTCCGTCGGGGCTACCTGCTGTTTTTTCTCGTCCACCTCGTAGTCCTCGCCTTCCCTGAGACGCGGGACAATGGCGGCGAAGCGGTAGTACACGTCTGCTGCGCTCTCGGGCATGCCCGAGATGATCAGGGGCGTGCGCGCCTCGTCTATCAGGATCGAGTCCACCTCGTCGACGATCCCGAAGTTGAGCTCGCGCTGCACGAGCTGGTCGGTCGAGGTCGCTATGTTGTCCCTCAGGTAGTCGAAGCCGAACTGCGCGTTCGTCCCGTAGGTTATGTCAGAGTGGTAGGCGATCTTGCGCTCGTCGAAGTCCATAGACTCCTGGACGAGGCCGACCTCGAGGCCGAGGAAGGTGTAGATCTCGCCCATCCATCCGGCGTCGCGGCGGGCCAGGTAGTCGTTGACGGTGACGACGTGGACGCCCTTCCCCTCGAGGGCGTTGAGGTAGACGGGCATGGTGGCCGCGAGCGTCTTGCCCTCGCCGGTTTTCATCTCGGCGATCTTCCCCTCGTGCAAGACTATGCCGCCCATGACCTGCACGTCGAAGGGACGCATCCCCAGAGTACGTCTGGATGCCTCACGCACGACGGCGAAGGCCTCGGGCAGGAGGTCGTCGAGGGTCTCCCCCGCGGCTAGCCTCTCGCGAAACTCATCCGTCTTCGCCCGCAGGTCAGAATCGCGCAGCTTCTCCATCTCTGGCTCCAGGGCCGAGACGGCCTCGACGCGCTGCTGGAGGGCCTTGACCTTGCGGCCCTCGCCCATCCTCAATATCTTCGTCAACAAGTTCGCCAAGACAAGCTACCTCATCGTAGTGGTCGCACCGGACTACCGGGCAGGCTCTATGAGCCCGTAGTTTCCGTCACGACGCCGGTATACCACATTTATGTCACCCGTATCGGCGCTGGTGAACACGTAGAAGTCGTGGTCGAGGAGCTCCAGTTGCAGCACGGCCTCCTCCGCGCTCATCGGCTTCATCTGGAACTGCTTGGTCCTGACTATCCGAGTCCCGATCTCCTCTTCTTCCTCGACGACGAAGGGCTCCGCCGCATCTGGAGCCACGTCCTGCGCGTTCTTGAGCTGGCCCTGCCAGCGGTCGATCTGACGCCCCCTGAAGCGCTTGACCTGACGCTCGAGCTTGTCCGACATCCTGTCGATGGAGGCGTACATGTCCTCGGAGGCCTCCCTGGCCTTGAGGACCGACCCGTTGATGAAGAGCGTCGCCTCGGCGACCTCGGGCTCGGAGATGGACGGATTGCGCTCGTGGATAAGTTCGATCTCGGCCCGCGAGGCGCTGCGCTCGTCGTCGAAGAACCGGGCGACCCGCTCCACCTTCTCCCACGCGTAGCGCTCCAGCGCCTCCGTCACAGGGATGTTTCGGCCCTTGACGAGTATGTCCATGTATAGCCTCCCTTCGGTCGGCTGCTTGTCAGCTTGTCAGCATTTCAGCACGCTCAGGCCTAAAAGGTCTTCGCTCTTAGCCTTTTCTCTAACTGCCTCGCCAACACTTAAGAAGCGAGACCCATGGGTAGGAGTTCTCGAAGGTCGGTTACTCTCTGAACGCCCTTGCTGACGAGCGAAGCCCGAAGGGCGTAGCGTGCTGACCAGCTCTTTCACACCGTCCTGCACAGGCTCAAAGCGTGGACCTCTCTCGCCCCGGCGCGCACGAGCGTTCCTGCACACGCGCTCATGGTCGCTCCGGTGGTGAAGACGTCGTCTACCAGAAGGATTCTGCCGAAGAGAGGGTCCCTGGCCGAGTAGGCGCCGGCGACGTTGGCCCGCCTCTGGGCCGCCGAGAGTTCGACCTGATCCCTTGTGCTGCGCACGACTTCTAGTGTATCCGATACGGTTGCGTTTATCTTCCCGGCGACGCCCCGCGCCAGAAGCTCGGCCTGGTTGAAGCCTCTTTTTCTGAGGCGTGAACGGTGCAGCGGCACGGGCACGACGGCGTCGAAGTGGACATCGTCGAGGACCTCGAGCATGAGCGGCACGGCCAGTCTCTCGACCACGCGCTTGTAGCCGCGATACTTGAGGGAGTAGACGATCTCCTTCCCCACGCCGGCGTACTTCAAGGGCGCACGCGCGCTCTCGAAACCGAAGTCGACGTTCTTGCACTCCTCGCACACGAACGTCTCGAAGGCGGTGGGCAGCCCGCAACGCCCGCAGACGGGGCTGCCCATCCTGGGCAGCGCCTCGAAGCAAACGCGGCAGAGAACGCCGCTGGCGCGCCGGTCGCAGCCGACGCAGCGCTGGGGATAGAAGAGGTCCGCGAGCGCGGCGACGTAGGTTTGTGAGGTGTCAGGCATCGGCAATGGTATCGAAGTTCGCGACCGACGCAGTGCGTTCGAGGCCCTGGGACGGTCGTGCTGAAACGCTCACTACCCAGAGTCGGACGGAATCGCCGTCGGCTTTAACCCGAAGCCTGAAACCCGCGAAGCTAGAAGCTCAAGCTGCGGGGTGAGACGACGACGCCAGGGTTCACGCGGATGCCCTGGTCGAGGACGTTCCCCTCTCCGACCACGCAGCCTGCACCGAGCACAGAGAGGCCACGCACGATAGCGTTGTTGCCGACCCTGGCGCGCGGGCCGATGATCGAGCCCCGCACCACGGCACCGGGCTCCACTTCGGCGCCATCGAGGAGGATGCTCCCCTCGACCACGGCCCCCTCGCCGACCACACAACCTGCGCCGAGCGAGGAGCGCCCGCCTATCGTGGCGAGGCTGGAGATCCTGCACCCCTGGGCTATCGAGACGGGGGGCAGTAGCTTCACGTTCTTGCCGAGCTCGACGGAAGGGTCAACGTCCAGGTACTCGAACCCATCACCCGCGCCGACGGCGCCGGAGAGGACGTCGTGGGAGGCCGCCAGGTAGCTGCGCGGCGTCCCTATATCCCGCCAGTAAGAGCTCGTAATGTGGGCGCGAAGCCTTCCGCTCTCCTGGAGCTCGGGGAAGATCTCACGCTCGATCGAGACCTCGCGGTAGAGTGGGATCATGTCAAGTACCTCGGGCTCGATCACGTAGACACCGGCGTTGACCAGGTTCGTCGTCACCTCGTCGGCGGCCGGCTTCTCGATAAAGCGGTGGACGAGCATCTCGTGGTCAACCTCGACGAGGCCGTACGCGGTCGGGTCCTCGACGCTCGTTAGGGTAATCGTCGCCAGGGCGTCAGAGGCCTTGTGTATCTGTATTGCCGTAGTGAGATCCATCCCCGTGAGCACGTCGCCGTTGACGACGACGAAGGTGTCACCGTCGAGGTACTTCTCGGCGTTCTTGATGCCGCCCGCCGTCCCGAGGGCGCGGTCCTCGACCGCGTAATCTACGGAGAAGCCATCGAGGTCCTGCTGGCCGCACAGGTAGGCCTGGATCGGGTCCGGCAGGTAGCCCAGAGAGAGCACCGCCCCGTCGAGCCCGCCGTTGCGCAGAAAGTCCAGCATATAGCCCATAAAGGGACGGTTGCGGAGCGGCACGAGGGCCTTGGGGATATCGTAGGTGACCGGCCGCAGCCGGGTCCCCTGACCACCGACTAGCACGACTGCCTGCATAGACCTAGCTTACACCATGCATCGGCAACTGACCAATACGAAGCGGGCGATTCGTATACCCCGGCGGCCCGAGGTAGCCTCGGACGGAGCGCCGCCCCTCAAAGCAGTCCGGAGGCTTTCACGAGCGCGGAGAGAGGTATGATGAGCAGGCCGAAAAAGGTCGTGAGAATCGCCAGCACGTAGACGGAGAACCTCACTGCGCCGTTCCCCTTCGACCCTCCCGTCTCGGAGGTAGGCTCCTCCAGGATCATGTTCCTAATGATGCCGAAGTAGTAAGGCACCGAGAGGACAGTGTTCACGACGAGCGCACCGACCACGATGTAGACCAGTATAGAGCCTGACTGGGCGCCCGCGATTATGATCCAGAGCTTCCCGAAAAAGCCTGAGAGCGGAGGTATGCCGACGAGCGCGGCCATGAAGAGGCCCATGCTCGCCGCCGCGGCCGGGTTCGTCCTCACGAGGCCGTTGTAGTTCTTGGCGTCCTCGCCGACGAGGTCGATAACGAGGAAGGCACCCATGTTCATCACGGCGTAGGCTGCGGTGTAGATCAGGACCGCCTGGACGGCGAATGCGGCCCCGCCTCCCTGCAGCGCCGCAAACGCTGCCAGGATGTACCCCGAGTGGGCCACCGAGCTGTATGCGAGCATCCGCCTGACGTTGCGTTGCCTCAGGGCGAAGAGGTTGCCGACGAACATCGTTATGATCGCCAGGAACGCCATCACGGCCGTCCAGGTCGGCGCGGCGCCCGGCATCCCTTCTAGCAGAATACGGAGCAGTACCGCGAAGGTCGCGGCCTTCGGAGCGACCGAGAGGAAGGCCGCCGCGCTCGTGGGGGCGCCCTGGTAGGCGTCGGGGGTCCAGAAATGGAAAGGCGCGGCCGAGACCTTGAAGGCGAATCCCGAGACCATAAGCCCGAGCCCGAGGAGGGCGACCGGGGTGAGGTTGCCCGTGAACGTATTCGCCACGTCGGAGAGCTGTGCAGAGCCCGAGACGCCGTAGATCAGGACGATGCCGTAGAGCAGAACCGAGGAGGCTATGACGCCCGTGATCAGGTACTTCATCCCGCCCTCGGCACTCTCGCGGCGGCTCCTGTCGAAGGCGACCATCGCGTAAGAGGGTATCGTCGCGAGCTCTATAGAGAGGAAGATGCCGAAGAGGTCCCGCATGGAGACGAGGAGGCTCGCACCGAGTACGACGGAGAGGATAAGCGTCAGATACTCGGGCGCATCCCCCGTACGTCCCGACCAGCGGGCCGCCGCGAGCACGGCGAAGAACGCCGACCCTGCGACGATCAGCTTGAAGTAGAGCGCGAAGGGGTCGACAACGTAGCCGCCGCCGAAGAAGCTCCCCGAGAAGCCCGTCGCGAGCAACACGGCGGCGCTCACGAACACGGCCAGTGATCCGAGGGCGGCGAGGCCGGCCGCGACCCCTGCGTTACTCTCGCCGAACGCCCCGACGAGGAGGACCACGATCAGGAACCCGGTCGAGATCAACTCAGGCAAGAGCGCGATGAAAGCCTGCCCGCTTACAGCCACTAGCTACCCCCTATCACGCTCAGGACGGCGTCTACCGCGGGGCGCTGGACGCCTATCAACAGGGCGGGGAAGACGCCGAGCAACACGAGTAGTACGGCGAGCGGCACCACAGAAGCCATCTCCACAGGACCAGCGTCTGTGATCTGCTCGTAGGCAGGACGTTCGATGGGGCCGAAGATCACCCGCGCCAGCATGTACAGGAGGTACATCGCAGAGAGGATGATCCCGAGTGCCGCGAGCACGCCCTGCACGGGGAAGGTCGTGTACCCGCCCATGACGCTCATGAACTCCGAGACGAAGACGGCGAGCCCGGGCAACCCCATTGCGGCGAGTGCGCCGAGGGCGAGGAGCCCCCCGGCCCACGGCATCCTGGCCGCGAGCCCGCCGAGCTCCCTGATGCGGCGCGTCCCCGTCCTCGCGGCGATCACGCCGACAAGGATGAAGAGCAGCGCCGAGTACAGCCCGTGCGAGACCTGCTGGAAGACGGCCCCGTTCAGGCCGACCGAGTTCCCGGAGGCCGCCCCGAGCAGGATAAAGCCCAGAGTGCCTATAGACGAGTAGGCGACGAGCGCCTTCAGGTCGGGCTGCATGAAGGCGACGAACGAGCCGTAGATGATGTTGATCACCCCGAAGGCGGCGATGTATGGAAGGAACGGATCCACCCCCTGCGGCAACAGCGGGATCGCCACCTTGATCAGGCCGTACGTACCGAGCTTCGGCAAGACCCCGGAGAGCAACACGTTCGTCGATGTCGGGCTAGAGACGTAGACGTCGAGGAGCCAGCTGTGCAGCGGCACGGCAGGCACCTTGACGAGCAACCCGAAGAGTATCGGGGCGGCAACGGCGATCTGCGCGGTGCGCGAGAGGCCGCCACCGCCGCCGAGGTCGCCCATCGAGTAGGTATGCGCGAGGATGCCGAACGCCAGGAAGCCTGCGAGCATCACCGTCGAGCCCAGGAACGTGTAGATGAAGAACTTGATCGCCGCAGGACGCCGGTTCTCGTCGCCCCACACGCCGACGAGCAGGTACATCGGGATCAGCGTGATCTCGAAGAAGACGTAGAAGAGTATGAGGTCCTGCGCCGCGAAGACCCCGAGCATCCCGACCTCGGCGATGAAGAGCGCGGCGAAGTACTGTTTGAGGTTCCGCCGCACGTCCCACGAAGCCACGACCGCTATAACGGTGAGGAACGTCGAGAGGAAGAACATCCCGAACCCGAGCCCGTCGAGCCCGATCCTGTAGCCTATGTTCAGGGACTTTATCCAGGTCACGTCCTGCGAGAGCGCACCCGCCCCGAGATCGTCGCCGAAGGCGAAGTAGATGTACACAGCCAGGATCAAAGGCACGGCGGCCACAGCGAGCGCCGCGTAGCGCACAACGCGCTCCTCGTCGGGCAGGAGCAGCATGAGTATCGCACCGAGCAGCGGAATGATGATAGTAATCGTCGTTATCACAGCCGCGCCCCCACGGCGAAGGCGGCGACGGTTACGAGGGCGACGAA
>CADDZK010000034.1 GCA_902812425.1 Actinomycetota bacterium | reverse complement strand
TAGGTGGGCCCGTACGGCTGCTGCGTACGCTCACTCCACAGATGAACCACGGCGCCTCGGTGCTCTTTATCACCTCTTCCTCGGTACGCGAGCCGATAAAGGACCTTGACTCCTCCAACGTTCTACGCCCGGGCGTGGCGGCGCTCGTCAAGTGCTTGGCGAAGGAGCTGGGACCCCGGATCCGCGTCAACAGCATGGCCCCCGGCCGCATCGACACCGCCCGCTCGCGCTCGCTCGACGAGGCGCGGGCCAGGGACTTCGGCATCCCGACCGAGGAGCAGCGCCGCAACGTAAGCCAGGGGATCCCGCTGGGCCGCTACGGCGAGCCCGAGGAGCTTGGCCGGGCGGCGGCCTTCTTGCTCTCCCCGGCCGCCTCCTACATCACGGGTGTCTCTTTGCAGGTCGACGGCGGGCTGGTATCCGCGATCCCCTGACGATCCGGCGCGGAGCCGCCCCTCAGAGGTCAACACCTCCGACCAAACCTGGAGCACCTCTGGCGACCAGGGTATGCATCTTGAGGTTGAGGCGCGTCGCGCTGCGGGTACAAAATATTATATGTCGAGCCTAGCCCTCCAGATCTCGGTCATAATCGTGCTCATCCTCCTCAATGGATTCTTCGCTATGTCCGAGACCGCGCTGGTCTCATCGCGCAAGGCGCGTCTCAGGCAGCGCGCCGAGGCAGGTCACAGGGGGGCCCGCGCCGCCCTGGAGCTGGCCGACTCACCGAACCGCTTCCTCTCCACGGTGCAGATAGGCATCTCGTTGATAGGGGTGCTCTCAGGAGCCTTCGGCGGTGCAACGCTCGCCAGACCGCTGGCGGATGCGCTGCGCTCCGTCCCCGCACTGTCCCCCTACGCCGGACCACTCGCATTCGGGACGGTGGTGGCTGCGATCACCTACCTCTCGCTTATCCTTGGCGAGCTGGTGCCCAAGCGCCTCGCTCTTAACGGCGCCGAGGGTGTGGCCTCACACGTTGCCGGCCCTATGCACTTTATCTCGGTGATCACCTCCCCCATTGTATGGTTCCTGAGCACCTCGACCGAGGCGGTACTCGGGCTACTTCGGGCGCGTTCGGCGCCCGAGTCCCCGGTGAGCGAGCAGGAGGTCGAGATCCTGATGGAGGAGGGCGCCAGGGCCGGGGTCTTCGAGGAAGAAGAGAGGGATCTTGTGAGGCGCGCCCTACGACTCGATGATCGCCCCGTGCGCGAGCTGATGACGCCGCGTCCGCAGATAGCGTGGCTCGACGCCGACCTGGCGCCAGAGGAGATCCGGCGCCTCGCAGCCGAGAGCCGGCACTCATACTTCCCCGTCGCCCGCGGGGATCTCGACGACTTGCTCGGCATAGCCTCCGTCAAGGACGCCTGGGTACGGGAGATGAAGGGCCAGGGCGCCGACCTGCTCGACTCGTTGCAGCCACCGCCGCTCGTGTCCGAGAGCGCCCCGGCGACCGACGTCCTGGAGGCGTTCAAACGCTCCGGTCTGCCGGTAGCCCTCGTGATCGACGAAAGGGGTCATATCGAGGGGCTCCTCACCATGACGGACGTCCTGGAGGCGCTGCTCGGCGAGGTGCCAGACGAAGACGAGGCTGCCGAGGAGGCCATCGTGCGTCGTGAGGACGGTTCGTGGTTGGTGGACGGGTTGCTCGCGGCGGAAGAGTTCAAGGAGCGTCTCGGGCTCAAGGGTTTACCCCGCGAGGGAGAGGCGGACTACCAGACGGTCGGTGGCATGGTGATGAATGCCTTGGGGCGCGTACCTGAGGAGGGCGATCGCTTCGAGTGGGAGAGTCACTCCTTCGAGGTCTTGGACATGGATGGTCGGCGTGTTGACAAGGTACTTGTGGCGCCCGCCGCGGAGGGCACACGATAGATATGAGGACCCATACGACCCTGCCGGGTCCCCTGTCCGCCGCCACCTTGCTACTCAGACCGAGGTCCAAAACCTTCCTCCTGCCCCTGAGAACGGTCGTCCTCCCCTTACGGACACGATTCTGCGGGAGCGGCTGGCTCCCGGCGATTGCGAGGCCTCCGTCGCTGTGCCAGAATCGGTTCTCCGGTGTTGGTGAGAGGAGAGGTTGTGATCTTCGAGTTTTCCGAGAAGACGAGGGACTACCTGGCGCGGATCGAGGCGTTCATGGAGGAGCTCGTCTATCCGAACGAGAAGACTTTCTACGAGCAGGTCGCGTCAGGTGAGGACCGCTGGAGCACGCCGCCCATAATGGAGGAACTCAAGGTGGAGGCGAGGGCGAGGGGGCTCTGGAACCTCTTCTTGCCAGACTCCGAGTACGGCGCGGGCCTCACGAACCTGGAGTACGCGCCACTCTGCGAGGTCATGGGACGCAGCCTCATCGCACCCGAGATCTTCAACTGCAACGCCCCCGACACGGGCAATATGGAGGTGCTCGTACGCTACGGAAGCGAGGAGCAGAAGGAGCGGTGGCTCCGGCCCCTACTGGATGGTGAGATCCGCTCCGCCTTCTGCATGACCGAGCCCGACGTCGCCTCCTCGGACGCGACCAACATACAGGCGAGCATAGAGCGTAGCTCCGCTGGCGATGAGTACGTCGTAAACGGGCGCAAGTGGTGGTCTACGGGGGCCGGCAACAGGCGGTGCAAGATCTCCATCTTCATGGGCAAGACCGACCCGGAGGGAAACCTGCCGCGTCACGAGCAGCAGTCCATGATCCTGGTTCCACTGGACACGCCTGGCGTGAAGATAGAGCGCACCCTCTCGGTCTTCGGCTACGACGAGGCCCCGCACGGCCACGCGGAGATCTCCTTTACGGACGTGAGGGTGCCGGCCGAAAACATACTCTGGGACGAGGGCAAGGGCTTTGCCATCGCGCAGGGGCGCCTCGGTCCTGGGCGCATCCACCACTGCATGCGCCAGATCGGCGTCGCGGAGAGGGCGCTAGAGCTGATGTGCGAGCGGGTCAAAAATCGCGAGGCTTTCGGCAAGCCGCTCGCCGAGCAGGGTGTCATCATGGAGTGGATCGCAGACTCCAGGATGGAGATCGAGCAGGCGAGGCTACTCACCCTGAAGGCCGCCCACATGATGGACACCGTAGGCAACAAGGAGGCAAGATCCGAGATCGCCCAGATAAAGGTCGTCGCCCCTAACGCGACGCTGCGCGTCCTCGATAGGGCCATCCAGGCCTTCGGCGGGGCTGGCGTCTCGGCGGACACCCCGCTGGCCGCCTTCTGGGCCGAGTCGCGTATCCTCAGGCTCGCCGACGGCCCAGACGAGGTCCACCGCGCCGCCGTGGCCCGCCTGGAGCTGAAGAAGGAGCCCCGCGTCGGCGCCGCACAGAACCGTAACCAGTAGAGGAGGAGACGACTATCGAGAGCAGAAACTACGTGCTTCTCGGCATCAAGTACGAGGCCGCGAGGATAGGTGAGGTCAGTGATGAGACACTCGCCGGCATCGAGGAGCAGATGAAAGAAGAGGTCGGCGAGGGCTGGGAGTCTGATGACGAGGTGCTCCGCGGACGCAACGCCGTCCGCCGGAAGCACGGCCTCCCCGGTCTCGGAGAGCCGGGCGACAGGCCTTCCCCTGTCGTTGGTCCCAGACGCCCGCTCTGGCGCAGGCTCCTGGGCAGGTAGTGGTGCTCTACAGGGACTTCGCAACCCAGGAGGAGCTCGACGCTCAGTACAACCTGAATATGATCTCTCCCGATGCGGCCTCATGGTATGAGGCGTTCTGCGAGCGGGAGAGCGAGAAGGTCCGCTCCGAGCTGTACCATCGCCTCGACGTGCCGTTCGGCCCTACGCTTGCGGAGCACGTCGACCTCTATCCCGCTGGAGATGAGGCGCCCGTACTCATCTACGTCCACAGCGGCTTCTGGTGCCTGCGTACTAGCAAAGAGTTCGGATTCGTGGCGCGCGGCCCCGCCTCGAGGGGCGTGGCGACCGTGGTTACGAACTACGCGCTCTGTCCACACGTGACGATAGACGAGATCGTCCGCCAGACGCGCGCCGCCGTCGCCTGGGTCTACAGGAACGCGGCGGGCTTCGGCGGCGACCCCGGACGCATCCACGTCGCGGGCCACTCCGCGGGCGGTCACCTCGTCGCCATGCTGCTCGCGACGGACTGGGAGGGCGAATACGGGCTCCCGCAGGACATCATCAGGGGCGCGACGGCGATCAGCGGCCTCTTCGACCTCGCGCCCTTCCCCTATACCTTCCTGCAACCGCAGATCCAGCTCGGCTGGGACCAGGTCCTGAGAGACAGCCCCATTCTCCACATCCCGGACTCTGCCCCACCCCTCGTCGTCGCCTACGGCGAGAACGAGACCGGCGAGTTCAAGCGCCAGTCGGAGGAGTTCTTCGAGGCATGGAGAGCGAAAGACCTTGAAGGCAGGCGTCTTGTCCTCCCGGACAAGAACCACTACGACGTCATCGACGGTTTTCTTGAGGCGGATAGTCCACTCTGCTCCGCGATTTTGGAGCAAATGGGCTTAGAATAGGTTCCTGGCACGCGACACTTCCGGAGGCGAGATGGCGACTGAGATGACCGGGGGCAAGATCGTCGGCGAGCGCGGAACGGTCGTGACCTTCAGGCAGAAGTGCGAGAACTGCGGCTACGTCTTCGACTGGAACAAGACGACCATAGTGCCTGCGTACGGCTCCAGGAAGGTGCGTCCTTTCACCTGTCCCGAGTGCGGGAACTACCAGGAGGTAGAAGTTCGTTATCTCCACAAGGGTCCGCGCCAAGAGACCAATTGACCTCCAGATTTCCGCTCTCGTGGGCGGGCACGGTGAAGTTTGGCGCCCCTTCGCTTTACGTCAGTCCTAGCTGCCTCGCCGGCGGTTCTGAATCGTCTTGACCAGCTATTAGCCCGTGAACTAGCTCATATGGGGGATACGCCATGCCCGCAAATGGGAGTATGGTGTCTATACAGTGAAGTGGTGACGGCTGAACCCCGGGAAGGAGATTAGGATGGTCAGGTCCGTAGCTTCAAAGGTTGTGTGGATCGGGAGAGCTACGATATTCCTCGTCGGTCTCGCCGTGGTACTCGCTGTGGTGCTGGGACTCGCGAGCGCAGCCCTGGCCGGTACGGGAGTGGGGCCGCGTTCAATCTGGGTAAGACCAATACCGTCAACAAACTCAGTCGGCTCGACGGACAACCCCATGCTACGCGTTACGAACAAGAACTCGGGCACCGACGCCACGGCGCTGACCCTGCAGGTCGAGCCCGGCCACGCACCGATGAAGGTCAACTCTTCCACCCAGGTGAGCAATCTGAATGCTGATCTCGTAGACGGGCGCAGCGCCTCCTCTTTTGTGGCGAACAGTACCTACAGGTTAGGGCAAGGACAGGAGAGGGCGGGCACCACGTTGGGTGACGGTAGCAAGGTCTTGAGCCAGTCGTGTCTGGCTGGAGATAGGCTGCTCTTTGGGGGACCGGCCAGCGTAAATTCAACTCGGACGTTCCGGATAGCTTCGCGACAGATACCAACACGTGGCAGGCGAGAATAGATGACTCGGCCGTGTCGGGAGGAGACAGCTTTACCGTGGTGCTCTGCGCTGACCAATAAGAACTTGTTCGTCTAGCCAGCCAAGGAGCCGGGCTGATACTACGTCTTTCCTCTTGCCTTTATCGTCGAAGGTGGGCCCTGTACGAAAGTACGTGCCCGGAAACCGTACCTGCGTCCGGTGCGAAGCGTCTCCGTCCGCGGGACCATGTAGGGAGACGGAAAAGGTGCTTGGGACCGCGGGGTCTTCCACATAAACTTATAGGAGGACGTCGCAGAAACGTAGAAAACACGAGAGGAGAAGAGCATGATACTGGCTACCGGCAACGTCGGTCGGCGCATCGTATCCCATCGGCTGCGCGTGGGTGACTCTGCGCGTCCGCTGGCCCGCGACCCCAGACTGGACGTCTGACCTTGGGGCCCATTATCTCGGTATCCAAGCTCTACAAGACCTACGCCTCCGGCTTCAGGGCGCTAAGTAACATCAACCTGGAGATCCGCAAGGGGGAGATCTTCGCCCTCCTTGGCCCGAATGGGGCCGGAAAGACGACGCTCATCAACATCATCTGCGGGATCGTCAACCCGACGGAGGGCAGAGTCCTCGCCGACGGCCACGACGTCGTCTCGGAGTACAGGGCCGCGAGGTCCATGATCGGGCTCGTGCCGCAGGAGATCACCACCGAGGCGTTCGAGACCGTCTGGGCCACGACCAGCTTCAGCCGCGGCCTTTTCGGCAAGGCGCCTGACCCTGGCTATATCGAGAAGGTTCTCAGAGACCTCTCGCTGTGGGAGAAGAAGGATGACAAGATCATAACGCTCTCGGGCGGCATGAAGCGCCGCGTCATGATCGCCAAGGCCCTCTCGCACGAGCCAGAGATCCTCTTTCTCGACGAGCCGACGGCGGGCGTCGACGTCGAGCTGAGAAGGGACATGTGGGAGATGGTGCGCTCCCTGCGCACGAGGGGCGTTACCATCATCCTGACCACCCACTACATCGCCGAAGCGGAGGAGATGGCCGACCGCATCGGCGTTATCAACAAGGGTGAGATCATCCTGGTCGAAGAGAAAGCCGAGCTGATGCGCAAGCTCGGCAGGAAGCAGTTGACGCTACAGTTGCACGACAGGCTCGATAAGATTCCACCCGGGCTCGCAGGTTACGGGCTGGAGCTTGCGGCTGATGGTAGCGAGTTGATCTACACCTACGACACTCAGACGGAGAACACCGACATCACCGCCCTGCTTGCCGACCTCGGCCGGGCGGGTATCGAGTTCAGGGATCTCCAGACGAGGCAAAGCTCGCTGGAGGAGATCTTCGTCGATCTCGTGAAGGAGGAACGTTGAACTTCCACGCGATACGCGCGATCTACGTCTTCGAGATGGCGAGGACCTTCCGTACCCTGCTGCAGAGCATCGTCTCGCCCGTGATATCGACGTCCCTGTATTTCGTCGTCTTCGGCGCTGCGATAGGCTCGCGCATCAGCGGTATCGACGGGGTCAGCTACGGCGCCTTCATCGTGCCTGGGCTCATGATGCTCTCGCTGCTTCAGCAGAGCATCTCCAACGCGTCTTTCGGAATATTTTTCCCCAAGTTCATGGGCACGATCTACGAGCTTTTGTCCGCCCCCGTCTCCTACGTCGAGATCGTCATAAGCTACGTCGGGGCCGCGGCGACCAAGTCGGTCATGCTCGGATTGATCATCCTGGGCACCTCGGGCCTGTTCGTGCCGATCCGGATCGAACACCCAATCTGGATGCTCATGTTCCTCGTTCTCACCGCCGTATCCTTCTGCCTCTTCGGCTTTATCCTGGGGATCTGGGCCGACGGTTTCGAGAAGCTGCAACTCGTGCCCTTCCTCATCCTCACGCCCCTGATCTTCCTCGGCGGCAGCTTCTACTCCATCGACATGTTGCCGCCGCTGTGGCAGAAGATCACCCTCTTCAACCCGGTCGTGTACCTGATCAGCGGTTTCCGCTGGAGCTTCTACGGACTAGCCGACGTGAGCGTGGGCGTGAGCCTCGCTATGACGCTCTGCTTTCTGGCCGTGTGCATGACGACGGTGTGGTGGATCTTCAAGACGGGCTACCGACTGAAGGCGTGATCACCCCTACGAAGTAGCGAGAAGCTCGCGTTGTACGTCGAGCATCTGTCGGTACATCCCCCGCCTGGCTTCAAGCTCTTCGTGCGTACCGCGCTCGACGATACGGCCCCCTTGTAGAACTAGGATCTCGTCCATCTCCTCCATCCGGACGAGCCTGTGGGTGATTACGAGCGTCGCGCGCTCCCGCATGAGCCCGTAGACGGCATCGAGCAACTCGCGTTCCGTCACGGGATCGAGGTTTGCCGTCGGCTCGTCGAGCACGAGCAGGGGCGCGTCCTTCAGGAGCGTCCTGGCAACGGAGAGTCGCTGTCGCTCGCCGCCCGAGAGCTTGAGCCCCTGCTCGCCGAGCGGACTGTCCAACCCCTCCGGTAGACGCTCCACGAGGCCGCAGAGCTGGGCCTGCGCGAGGGCCGTTTGCAGATCTTCGTCGGTAGCCTCAGCTCTGGCGAGGAGCAAGTTGGCGCGCAGGGTATCGTTGAAGACGTGGGTATCCTGGGAGACGACCCCGATCAGGGTCCGCACCTCGTCCTGGGCATACCCGCGGACGTCGTTACCTCCGAGCGTGATCCTGCCCGATGTCGGGTCCCAGAAGCGCAACACGAGACCGGCGAGCGTGCTCTTCCCCGCCCCGCTCGGGCCTACCACGGCGACCCGCCTGCCCGGCTTCAACGTGAAGGATATGTCTTCTAGGACCGGCTCCCCACCAGCTTCGTAGCTGAAGCTCACCCTGTCGAAGTGGAGCCTGTGATCTTCTGATAGAGCGAGCGGCTCTTTGGGGTCCTCTATCTCGGGCTCGGCATCGACGATCTCGAAGAGGCGTTCTCCTGCCCCCACGGAACGTCCGAGGAACTGGAAGGCGGTGCCGAGCGGCTGTACGGCCTCGAAGCTGCCGAGCACTACGAGCGCGAGGAAGGCCAGGTACACGCCCCGCACCTCTCCTCCTGCGACCAGCGGGATCGCGAGTACGAGCATCGCGAGCATCGCGAGGTTCATCATCAGGTCGCCGAGGGCGTCCTGGAGCCCCGTTATGAAGGCCATCCGCCCCTGAAGACGGCCCAGCCTGCGGTCAAGCGCGGCGATGGCGCGTTCATGGTCTTCCTCCCTGCCGAAGGCGAGGAGATCCTGCGCCCCCTGGATGCCGTCCACGATCCTGGCGTTCAGCTCTCCCCTCAGCTCAAGCTGCTTCCGTCCGAGCCCGCGCGCCAGGCTCCTGACGAGGAGCGTCACCCCGACGCCTGTGGCCAGCAGGAAGCCGAGGGTGGCGAAGGCCAGCGACGGGCCGAACTCGTACAGGATCACGAAGGTGAAGAGGGAGATTATGGAGGCCACGGCGACGGGGGCGACTGCCCGCAGATAGACATTCTGCAGCTCATCGACGTCCCCAACGATGCGGGAGAGGAGGTCGCCCGTGCGGTAGCGCAGTAGGCGCGCGGGGGCAAGGGGTTCGAGTCGTGCGTAGAACCACGTCCTGAAGTCGGCGAGCAGCCTGAAGGTCAGGTTATGGGAGACCATGCGCTCGGCGTAGCGCGCGCCCGCCCTGGAGACGCCGAAGAGACGGACCAGGTAGATCGGGATAACCAGAGCACCGAGGAAGGAGACCAGCGCCGCGGCGGAGATCACGTACGCCGCCGTGGCGAGCAGCCCGACGTTGGCGGCCACGGTAGCAACGCCGAGAAGTACGGCGAGCGCCACGCGAGGGAGATGTGGTCTCAAAAAGCCGACGAGCCTCAGGAACGTACTCACGCAGGCACCCCTCCGTAGGCGTTCACGAGGCTCGCGTAGAGACCTTCGCGCTGGATCAGCTCGCGATGCGTCCCCGTCTCTGCCAGCCTGCCGTCGTCGAGGACGGCGATCCTTTCCGCCCTGTAGACGGTATTGAGACGATGGGCGATCACGAGCACCGTACGCCCCCTGGCGAGACGCTCCAGCGCGGCCTGGACCGCGCGCTCGCTCTCGGGATCGAGGCTGGAGGTGGGCTCGTCCATGACGAGCACGGGTGCGTCCTTGAGGAAGGCGCGGGCGATGGCTATCCTCTGGGCCTCTCCCCCGCTCAGCCGCATGCCCCGTTCTCCGATCCCGGTCTCGTAACCATCGGGGAGACGCAGGATGAACTCGTGTGCCCCTGCAAGCTCCGCGGCCCTCTCGACCTCCTCCCTGCTCGCCTCGGGCCGCGCCAGGCAGATGTTCTCGAGCACGCTCCCGTAGAAGAGGTGCGGTCTCTGCGGCACGAGCGCGAGGTTCTCCCGCCAGGTCTTCTCTATGAGGTCGGTGATCTCTAATCCGTTCGCCCGGATCACACCCGATTCAGGATCGACGAAGCGCATCAGCAGATTAACCAGCGTGCTCTTGCCCGCGCCGCTGCGCCCGACTAGCGCGGTCCTGGTCCCGGCCTCAAGCGTGAGCGTGAGGTCCGAGAGCGCCGGGCGGTCGCTCCCCGGATACGTGTAACCAACGCCGTAGAACGCGATGGACAGCTCTCTCGAGCCGGGAGCCGGAGTCTCCGAGCCCTCTCGCAGGGGCGCGGGAGTGGAGAGAATCTCGAAGATACGCTCGGCGGCGGCGCTCCCCTCCATTCCGGCGTGGCGGTGGGCGCCGAGCTCGCGCAAGGGTCTGTAGAACTCTGGCGCGAGGAGCAGCACGAGGAAGGCCTCCTCGAAGGGCATGTTACCGGAGACCACACGCACCCCGAGCGTGACGGCGACGAGCGCTATCGCCGCCGCGGTCATGAACTCGAGTACCAACCCCGAAAGGAAGGCGTAGCGCAACACCGTCATCGTGCGCTCCCTGAACTCCTCGCTGGCCCTGGCCACTTTCTCGCCCTCCTCGGCGCTCCTGCCGAAGACCTTGAGAGTGCTGAGGCCCTGCATGGCGTCCAGGAAGCTCGCCCCCATGCGCGAGAGCGTCCTCCACTGGCGGCGGGTGTGTTCCTCGGCGTAGCTCCCGACCAGCACCATGAGGAGCGGGATCACAGGCCCAGTAACCAGAAGCAAAACGGCGCTCGAAGGGTCCCGCGGGAAGACGTACCCGGCTATCATCAGCGGTACGAGCACGCTGAGGAAAGTCTGCGGCAGGTAGCGTCCGAAGTAAGCGTCGAGCTTCTCGATGCCCTCGGTCGCCGTCGTCGTTAGCTCGCCCGTCCGCTCCCCCCTCGTATACGACGGTCCCAGACGCAGGACGTGCGCGAACAAACCTTCCCTGAGCTCGGCCTTCACCCGCACCGCCCCCCACTGGGCCGCGACCTCGCGCCCCCACAACAGACCAGAACGTACCAAAGAGGCGCCGAGCAGGAAGATTAGCGGATCGCCCACTTCTGCGATATTCGCGCCTTCGATGAACACCCGGTCCACAACCCTGCTCAGAAAGGCGAGCTGTATGATCGTCGCCGCAGCGGCCAGAACCCCCAGCGTCACGGTGATCCCTAAAGAGACCCGCGCCGACCGGACCTTCCTGAGCAATTCCCTATTCATCGACCGGCCCAAGCAAAGGCAAAATTCGGCAGGCTGACGGCTGAAGCCCTATACCTGAAGCCTCTAATAGCCTTCGTCTTCCAGGTTTACCTTGCCCCGGAAGAGGCGGTAGATGAGGACGAAGTAGATCACGGCGAAGACCATGCCGATGCTCCACCAGATGAGCCCGACCGCCTGGCCGTAATCTGAGGCGGCGGCGTTGTGTATCGTGAGGCTGTACGCCGGGTTCACGGCGGGGAGGACCTTCGGGTAGACGCCGAAGACCATGCTCGTGAGCATCCCGATTATGTAGGCGCCGGAGGAGAGGAAAGCCGCCCTGTCGTTCTCCCTGAGGTTGAAGAGGACCATACCGACGAGCCCCGCTATGGCTACGAGCGGGAGGACGAAGCCGTAGGGTCTCTCTCCGAAGCTCCCGAGCATCCAGGGGCTGACCCAGAAGGTGGCCGCCGTGGCGAGCACGGTGAGCGCGATGGTCGCGGAGGTGAAGCGGCGTGAGATCGCGCGCGAGCGGGCGTTGAGCTCGCCCTCGGTCTTGACGGCGACGAAGTTCGAGCCGTGAACGACGAGGGTAGCCAGGGCGAGAAGCCCGACGAGGATCGTGTACCAGTCAAGGATGCCAGGGGTCTTGGAGAAGGGACTGAAGTCCGTCCAAAGCGGCTGGAAGAAGTATCCGTCCTTATCCAGAGGTACTCCGCGCACGACGTTCCCAAGAGCGGCGCCGAAGAAGACGGCGAGCAGGGCGCTCCCGACAAAGAACATCGCGTCCCAGAAGGAGGCCCACAAAGGGTCTGCTATGTGCCCGCGCAGCTCTATGGAGAGGCCCCGGATCATGAGCAGCCAGAGCACGATGATGAGCGGCAGGTAGAACCCGGAGAAGCTAGAGGCGTAGAGCACGGGGAAGGCGAAGAACAGGGTTCCGCCCCCCGCGATGAGCCAGACCTCGTTCCCGTCCCACACGGGTCCGATGGCGCGGATGATCGTGCGCCGCTCCCTGTCGTTTCTCGCGGCGAAAGGGTGTATGGCCCCGGCGCCGATGTCGAAGCCGTCCAGGAGGACGTATACGGCGATCATCAGCGCAACGAAGATAAACCAGGCCGTCTCCATGGTCCCTCCCCTTCTAGGCCGTAACGCCTTCTGTCGCTTCCAGCGTCTCTTCTTCGCCTTCGGGGCCGTGGGCTACCTCGCGCACCATGAGCACGATGTAGAGGAGGCCCATGATGAGGTACATCCCCGCGAACCCTATGAGGGTGAAGAGCACGCTCCCCGAAGAGACGAGCGGCGAGGTACCCTCGGATGTTCGGAAGATGCCGTAGGCGAGCCATGGCTGGCGCCCGAGCTCCGCGGTGAACCAGCCTGCGGTGTTCGCGATGAAAGGGAAGGGCATGGCGAGCATCAGGACCCAGAGCATAGGACGGGTGTTGTACAGCCTGCCCAGCCACAGGAGGAAAGCCGCCAGGACCATGATCGCTATGAAGATCGTCCCGAGGCCCACCATGACGTGGTAGCTGTAGTATAGGAGCGGTATGTTGTCGGGCCAGTTCTTCTTCGGGAAGGCGTCGAGCCCCTTCACCTCGGCGTTCCAGTTCTGGTAGACGAGGTAGCTGAGGGCGCGCGGCACGACGATAGGGTTCTCTATGCTCCTGTTCTCGAGGTCGGGCTGGCCGACGAGGACGATGCCCGCCTGCTTCTCAGACTGGAAGAGCCCCTCCATAGCGGCTAAAGAGACGGGCTGGTGCTCTGCGACCTGCGAGCTCGAGAAGTGGCCCGTCGGGAAGAGCATCCAGAGGCTCGCGATCGCGGCGGTTATAACCCCGACCTTGACGAAGATACGTCCGTACTCCTCGTGCCTGCGCGCGAGCAGGTAGTAGGCGCCGAGACCGGCCATGACGAATGCCCCGCACACGACGGCCCCGCCCATGTTGTGCGCGTACTGCGGCCACACCCACGAGTTGAGGAGGACGGCCCAGTAGTTGTCGAGCTCGATGTTGCCGTTCGGAAGCGTCTTGTAGCCGACGGGATGCTGCACCCAGGCGTTCGTCGTGATGATGAAGTAACCCGAGGCCCAGGTGCCGAGGAAGACCATCAGGGAAGAGAACCAGTGGACCATCTGTCCGAAGCGCTGCTCCCCGAAGAGGAAGAGCCCGACGAAAGCCGACTCGAGGAAGAACGCGAAGGCGCCCTCCATAGCCAGGGTCTGGGCGATTATGTCCCCGGCGAAGCGGGAGAAGGCGGCCCAGTTCGTCCCGAACTGGAACTCTAATGGAATACCTGTAACTACCCCCATCACGAAGGTGACGGCGAAGATCTTCGCCCAGAACCGCGCGGACTTGTTGTAGAGCACGTCGTGGTTGCGCATGTAGATGCTCTTGAGGATGAAGATCAGGAGCGCGAGCCCCATGGTGAGCATCGGGAAGAGGTAATGATAGGTTACGGTGAACGCGAACTGCAAGCGGGATACCGTCAGCGCGTCTTCCAAAGCCACCTCCTGAAAGTTCTCGTCGCCATCATGCCACGATACCGCCGCGCCTCATACGGTCGCGAGGACCATGACGGCGATGCTGACCAGAAGGCTTACCCAGGAGACGCGCGAGGAGATCTCCTGCAGCGAGCGCCGCCTCTCTGCGAAGGACCTAGCCTCCTCTTCACTCTCAGCCTCCCGCTCGGCCCTCGCGAGCCCGGCGAGTCGCCGCCCGAAGTAAGCACCGTGCGCGGCCACCAGTCCGAAGAGCAGCAGTATCAACGCGTACTCCACGTAGAGAGCAGGGCCGAACCCATCCAATACTCCATCCAGCAGGGCGAAGAGCGCCAGCAGCACCAGGTTTAAGCTCCCGACCTTTGCGTAGTACCTCCCTATCGCGGAGCGCACAGCTACCCTTTCGGTCTCGGGCCACTTCATCGCCTTCAGCGCTGGCGAGACGACGAACGTCGTGAACACGAGCCCCCCGAGCCATACGCCGACGAGCACCACATGCACAAGATGGAAGATCCCGCCGAGCATCCTTACCTCCTGACCTCTACCGATTCTGGCGACATTATATGCCCGTCCTCGACGGGTGCGGCCCGGGCCGCGTTCCACTGTAGCGGTGCGAGGGAGATCCGGCCTGAGCAATATCACCCAATTTGCTGAGGAGCATTGATCAAAGCATCCTTCTAGCGACTACTCTCTTTGCTCTTCCTGTACCCCGTCCGCAGGGTCTTTTCGGGAATAGGAGTCGCCACGGGTTTAGGGAAAGGGAAGTTGGCCGGGGTGGTGCGGAAGGCCGAGTGAAGGTGCCAGGACGCGAGCGCGACGACCAAGAGTGCGGCGCCGAGGACGGCGAGCTCGGAGGGGGCGTGATTGCGGAGCGCTTCGGCGGCGAGGACCGGCCCGGCCACGAGCGCTACGCAGAGCGAGATGCCGCGATGGAAGCGCCCCGCCTCGGAATGGGGCCATCGGTCCATGGCGCGCACGACCTCCCTGCCCCCTTCCGAGTCCGTGCAGTCGGCTTTGGAGAGGCAACTGTTGCAGATCTGCGGCCTTCCGCGGTAGCGCACCAGACGTCGCTCGTGGTCCGTCTCGCTGCGGGTGAGGACCTGATCCTCCGGGCAGATCCAGGCGTCGTGCGTGTGGTGGTAGGTGAACCCGGCGGTGCGGTAGCGCTCGGAGCGGGCGTGCGAGTGGCGGGCGAGCAGATCGAGACCCCCCGCGACGCAGAGAAGAAACGCGGCGTAGCCGACGGCGAGGAACACCTCGACGTGCACCATCCTAACGCTCCCTCGCGGGCTCGGTGATCTCGGTGAACAGGATATCCTCTGGCTCCTCCATCGTGATCCGCGGGACCGTGTGGCGCACGCCGACGTAGCAGAGGTACAGCAAGGGCAGCACGCCCCCCAAGATAAAGAGCACGTCCCCGGGCAGGCGCAGCCACTCGATGAGGGCGTTCGTCGGGTTGGTGATGTACTCAAGCGAGCGCGCCTCGAAGTACCCAGCGTTCACGGACTCGTAGAGCTGCAGGATGCCAAGCGGGAAGAGGGTGGCGAAGATCATCCAGGCGAGACCGAGGTTCAGGGACCAGAAGCTCCATCTCGCGGCCCTCTCCGACCAGCGCTCTTCGGGGATGAGGTAGCGCAGGCAGAAGAGGGCGAATCCTGCGGCGAGCATCCCGTAGACGCCCATCATCGCCCCGTGGGCGTGCGCCGCGGTGAGGGCGGTCCCGATCTCGTAGTAGGAGACTATGGGCAGATTTATGAGGAACCCCAGGATGCCGGCGCCGAGGAAGTTCCAGAACCCGACCGCCACAAGGAACATGACGGCCCAGCGGTGGGGGAAAGGCGTACGCGAGCGCGACTCCTGCTGCGCCCCGAGCTGCAAGAAGCTCCAGGCCTCGAACGTCAAAAACGTAAGAGGGATGACCTCGGCGGCGGAGAAGAAGGCGCCGAGCGCCATGGCCGAGGCCGGCGTCCCCGAGAAGTAGAGGTGGTGCAGCGTCCCAACCACGCCCCCCACGGAGTAGAGCACGATGTCGAGGAAGATCACGGCGAGCGCCACCCTCTCGGAGACCACGCCGAGCAGAACGAAGATGTAGGCGACCATGACGGTCGTAAAGAGCTCCAGAAAGTCCTCGACCCACAGATGGACGACCATGAAGCGCCAGTAGTCGGCGGTGGGGAAGCTCGCGTCCGGCCTGGCGAGGAGGCCGACGGCGTAGAACGCGGGGATGGCCAGGGCCGCGAGGAAGAACATCCAGGGCATGTTGCCCACGCGCTCGTTCCGCAGACGCCCGCGCATCGCCCTGAAGAGGATGACGACCCAGAAGAAGAGCCCGATGGAGAGCAGGATCTGCCAGAAGCGCCCGAGGTCGAGGTACTCGTAGCCCTGGTCACCGAACCAGGACCACAGACCGCCCATCCAGCCGTGGATGCCGGCGAACTCGCCGATGAGGCTCCCGAAGACAACCAACGCCAGGGCGCCTAGCAACCCGTAGGCGAGCCACTTCTGGCCCCTTGGCTCGCGGCCGGCGATCATCGGCGCGAGGAAGATGCCGGCGGCGAGGAAAGAGGTAGCCGTCCAGAAGATCGAGAGCTGCACGTGCCAGGTCCTGACGACGTTGAAGGGCAGAAAGCGGGCCAGGTCGAACCCGAAGAAGCTGGCCACGTCCGCCCTGTAGTGCTCTGAAGCGGCCCCGACGAGCGTCTGGATGAGAAAGAGGGCGGCCATCACGAGGAAGAAGTATGCGCACACCCTTTGTGCCGGCGTGAGCGCGATATCACCAGGCGAGCGGAACGAGAGGCTCTGCTGGTCCCTGCCGTGCCAGCCAAGGAAGCTCCACCGTCCGACCGCCCCGAAGAGCAGCCCGAGGCCGCCGAGCAAGGCGATCAGGGAGATCACACTCCACACCACGGTGTTGGCCGTCACCTCGTTGCCGACGAGCGGTTCGGGGGGCCAGTCGTTGGTGTAGGAGTAGTTCTTCCCTGGCCGCTCGGCCGCAGCCGCCCAGGCCGACCAGCTGAAGAAGGCCGTGAGCTGCTCTATCTCGGCCGGGTCCGTGATAGCACCCGGTCGCAGACCGTATTTTGTGGTCGTCTCGCCGAAGTAGCGCCTGTAGTGGTCGGCGACCTTCCCGAAGGCGGCGGCCTGGGCCCCGGTGAACCGGAGCGTCCGGCTCTCCGGGTCGTAGCGGTTCTCCTTGAACTCCTCTTCGGTACGCGCCGACGCCCGATCCGAGCCCCCGTAGCGCTCGCGGACCGCGAGCGCAGCACGGCGCAGGTAGTCGGCGGTGTAGTCAGGACCGAGGTATCCACCATGCCCGAAGACAGAACCATACTCCATGAGCCCGTTGCGCAGGAACACCTTCTGGCCCGCCCTGATGTCCTCCCCGGTGAACACGGTGTTGCCCGCAGGGTCTACGACCCTCTCCGGGATCGGCGGCTGCCCGCTGTAGGTCCCGTAACCCATCATCCCGAGCACCAAGAACCCGAAGAGAAACGTCAGCACCACGGCCTGTACCCAGCCCCTGGATACCAACAAATCCCGCCGCCCAGACCTCCCGACCATAAGCTACCTCCAATGATGACGCCGGAACACCGAATCTTGACTAAATTATTACTTAGTTGGTAAT
>CADDZK010000033.1 GCA_902812425.1 Actinomycetota bacterium | reverse complement strand
TGCTGGAGCGTTCGCCCTTCGCACTCAGATTGCTGAAGGCGAGCTTCCACGCCCACGAGGACGGCTTCGCCGGCATACAGCAGCTCGCCCACGACGCGAACCTCCTCTTCTATGGTAGCGAGGAGGCCCAGGAGGGCCGCGACGCCTACAAAGAGAAGCGCAAACCGGACTTCTCGA
The DNA here is from genome assembly GCA_902812425.1 of Actinomycetota bacterium. Classification (GTDB taxonomy): domain Bacteria; phylum Actinomycetota; class Rubrobacteria; order Rubrobacterales; family Rubrobacteraceae; genus Rubrobacter_D. The sequence goes on along the minus strand of CADDZK010000033.1, from coordinate 17,030 downwards.
AGTTCCCCCATCGACCCTGATCTCGTCGTAACCCCCGGACACCACACGCACCCCCTCTACCACTCACACGTTGACATGACATCATTTTGACATCACAATGATGTCAAGGATTAGTAGGAGGTAGTGGTGTACGAGTTAATGAGCGAGGAATTATGGCGGGAGCGGAGGCGGGATCTGCTGCGTGAGGCACAGTCGGCCCGGAGGGGGCGAAGCGTGGGTGAATTGGGTGTCTTGCTGTGGGGCTGGTTGGGGCGTGGGCTCGCGATGCTCGGGTATAGTGATCCCGAGCCGTCCCGAGGCTCTCGTGGGGTCGTCGAGCAGGGCGGTGCGGAGGTGCGATGCCGGCGGCGGGTGGTGCGGAAGTCGAGGAGGTATTGCGTGGACAGCAAGGCGGCGCTCTCCAGGTTCGAGGCGGCCTTGGCCAACCAGGTGGCTTTGGCAGGTGGGGATCCTGCGGTAGAGTCGGCCGCCAGGGCGTTAAGGGATGCACTCAGGCCTGCTGCACGCCAGCTCGCTCTTGAGTTGATCGAGCAGGCCGCGGCGGAGGTGGATGCGAGGCTTCCCTACCACAAGGTCGAGGTCGTATTGCGAGGAGGGGAGCCGACCCTTGAGGTCAGGGCTGGGGAAGAGAGGGAGAGGCGGCCTGCGGACGAAGAGTACGAGGCCAGGATCACCCTCAGGCTGCCCCCGAGCCTGAAGGCTGCTATCGAGGAGGCGGCGCGTTCTGCGGGGGAGTCCGTCAACTCTTATCTGGTCAGGGATCTCTCACGGTCGAGCACGCCGCGCGCCGGGCGCGTGGGTCGGAGGATGAAGGGGACGGTGAGGACGTGAGCGACTCGCGAAGGGAGACCTTCGAGGTCGACAGGCGGCCCAGGATCGAGTTCAGGCTGCCCTCGGGGGAAGCCAGCTTCCTGCGCGGAGAGCCTGGCAGGGTGGAGGTCCTCGTAGAGGGACGCAACGTGGACGAGCTCGTCATCGAGCGGCGCGGGGGCAGGATCGTCCTCCGCGTACCGGAGATGTCGGGTAGTCGCTGGGACTCCTTCGACGTTACCGTCAGGACACCGGCAGGCACGGAGCTGGAGGTCAAATCCGCTTCGGCTGACGTAGACGTCGAGGTGGCCCTCGGCTCCCTGGATGCCAGCTTGGCCTCGGGGGATATCAAGGTGGGGGACGTAGAGGGGGATGCGAGCGTCGAGGCGGCATCGGGTGACGTTGAGCTAGGCGAGGTGGGTGGCAACCTCGCCGTGAGCACGGCCTCAGGGGACGTAGTGCTGCATCGGGCGGATGGGCGCGTCGTGCTCAACACCGCCTCCGGAGAGGTGCGGCTCGGGTCCGTATTCGCCGCCCTTTCGGTCTCCACCCAGAGCGGCGACTTCCAGGTCGAGGACTACGAGGGTGGAGATCTCGACTGCCACTCTACATCGGGGGACGTCAGGATCGGGCTTCCACCAGGCCGTACACTCGACGTGGATCTGGATACATTGTCGGGGGATATCCGGAGCGATTTCTCACCAGAGGGCGGAGACGGTGCCACGGCGCGCCTGCGCGTCAAGACCGTCTCGGGAGATATCGCGCTCGTCAGGGCCACAGGATGACCGAGGTCCCGCATCGTAGCTTGCCGAGGACCGTCGGCCCCCTGCCGGGATGAAGCTGGCAGGCTTCGATCTCTACGGCTACAGCCTGCCCTTCACCAGGCCGCCGACGCTCAAGGGCAGGTCGCTCCGTCGCCGCGAAGGCCTTCTCCTGAGGCTGGCAGGAGACGACGGTTCGGAAGGTTGGGGTGAGGCCGCGCCGCTCCCCGGCTTCAGCGCGGAGAGCAAGGGCGAAGCCGCCGAGCAACTGCGCCGGCTCGCCGGGTCGATGATGGGCCGGGAGGCGACGGAAGATTGGGTGGACCCCGACGGAGAGTTCGGCCGGGAGCTGGACCGCGTCGCCCCTTCTGTCCGGTTCGGGTTCGAGCTCGCCGTCTGGAACCTGTACGCGGCCTCCTCCGGCAAGGCGCTGCCCGAGCTGGTGGCGTCTCACCCGAGGGCGGTGGTGCCTGTGAACGCTTTGATCTCGGGCTCTCCCGAAGAAGCTCTCGGAGAGGCGCGGCGCATGAGAGACACGGGCTACCCGAGCGTCAAGCTCAAGGTCGGCGCGCGGACCGTCGCCGAGGACGCAGCCCTCGCCCGCGCGCTCGGCGAGGAGCTGGGCGAGGGCGTGAGCCTGCGGCTCGACGCGAACCGTGCGTGGGGCTACGAAGAAGCGGCCGAGTTCGTCCATGGCGCGGCGCGCTTCGAGTACGTTGAGGAACCGCTCGCCGACCCTGCGCGGCTGCCCGAATTCGTCGGGGAGTTCGGTGTGCCCGTGGCGCTCGACGAGTCGCTGGTCGGGATGGGGCCGGAGGAGCTGGAGGAGAACAGCTATGCGCGGGCCGTCGCGCTCAAGCCGACGCTGCTAGGCGGCATCTCGCGTACGCTGCGGGTGGCGGAACGGGCGCTCCGCCTCGGCGTTACGCCGGTCGTCAGTTCGGCCTATGAGAGCGGCGTCGGTACGGCGGCCCTCATTGCGCTGGCGGCGAGCGTCGCAGAGCGCCCTGTGCCCGCCGGACTCGATACGTATCGCAGTCTGGCTGAGGATGTTCTCGAGGAGCTGCTGGATCTGCCGGCCCCGAGCGTGGACGTCATGGAGGCCGCGGAAGCCTCGCGCACGGTCGTCCTTCGCAGGCTGGAGAAGATCTGACTTCCCGGGCAGCTCCGTGCGGTCTCGGGGGCGCTGGGATATACTGTAGAGTATGTAGCGAGATTCCTTTGCAATAAGTTCTTCTTCCGTCTCGCAAAGGATCTCTACGTGCTCGCCCAACTCAGAAACGTCTCGCTCTCGTTCCCGGACAAAAAGGTACTCGATGACGTCTCCCTCACCGTCTATCCGGGGGATAGGATCTCGCTCGTAGGCGAGAACGGCGCGGGGAAGACGAGCCTGTTCCGAATACTCAAGGGACACCTGGCACCCGACTCCGGCGAGGTCTCGCTCGCGAGAGGTGTCCGTATCGGGTACCTGGAGCAGGACTTCGTGGATCTGGAGAAAGACCCGAAACGCACGTGCATGGAGGCCGCCCTGGGGCCTTTCGGGCCCCTGATCAAACTCGAGAGCCAGATCGAACGCCTCGCCTTCGAGCTTGAAGACGTCGGGGACGGGGCTTCTGAGCTCCTGGCCGAACTCGGAGAGGCCCAGCAACGCTTCGAGGTCGGCGGCGGTTACGAGTTCAGGGCGAGGACCGAGGCCACGCTGACGGGGCTTGGTCTCCCCGAGTCTCTCTGGGACCGCAGGGTGTCCGAGCTCTCCGCAGGCCAGAGGGTGCGGCTCGCGCTCGCGCGGCTCTTGCTGGAGGACCACGACCTCATCCTCTTCGACGAGCCGACGAACCACCTCGATATCCCCGCCCGCGAATGGCTCGAAGGTCACCTCGCAGGGATGGACACAGCCTACGTCGTCGCCTCCCACGACCGGCGCTTCCTCGACGCCGTCTCGAAGAAAGTCGCCCACCTGGATCGCGGCAGGCTCACACTCTATTCGGGCAACTACACCGCATTCCGCGAGCAACTGAGGCAGGCCGAGGAGGAGGGGTGGCGCAGGTACGAGAAGAACAGGAAGCTGGCGAAGAGGCTGCAGCGGCAGGCCCAGAGCTACCAGAGATGGTCCCACTCCAGCGAGAAGCAGAAGCGGGGCGCGGGGGACAAGGGGTTCGTTAGCCACAGGGCCGCGAAGGTCATGAAGCGTTCGCTCGTCGCCCGCCGCAGGATGGAGGAGGCCGTCGAGAACGCGAGGACGGAGAAGCCCTTCGAGAAGGACGCTGTGAAGATAGAGTTCGGGTCCTCGAGGGGCCGCAGCCTTCTGCGCGTCGAGGACCTCGTCGTCGGCTATTCTGGGGAGCGTCCCCTTACGGGGGAGCTCTCGTTCGAGCTTTCGGCGGGCGACAGGCTCGCCGTCGTCGGTCCGAACGGCTGCGGCAAGACCGCGTTATTGCGTACCGCACTCGGTGAGATACAGGCCTTGCGCGGTGACGTTCGCCTCGCCCCTTCTTCGAAGGTAGGCTACTTCGACCAGGACAACCGCCTTGTCCCTCGAGATCTCACTGCCCTCCAGGTGGTCCTCGGGACGGAGCGCGACGAGACTCTGGTCCGCACCGTTATGGGGAGGATGGGCGTGAGGAGGGAGACCGTCAACAAGCCCGTCGCGAAGTTGAGCTCGGGCGAGCGCGCCAAGGTGCTCCTGGCCGCGATCATTCTCTCGGAGAACAACCTCCTCGTCCTCGATGAGCCCACGAACCACCTCGACATAGAGACCCAGGACGTGCTCCTCGATGCGCTGAAAGACTTCCCCGGCGGAATACTGTTCGTCTCCCACGACCGCTACTTCGTGGAAGCGCTCTCAACCGGGACCCTGGCGCTCGGGATATCATAGGGCCGTGAGAGACGATGTTTTCCCCTGTCCCTTGCGTTCTGCGGCCCTCGCCGCACCGGAGGCCGAGGCCCTCGTCGGTGTGCGGGGCATGATCTCTTTCAAGGATCTCGACCGGCTTGTCTCTGCGGCTACGCTCCGTCTCGGGGAGCTCGAAGCAGGGAGCATGGTGGCGCTCCATCTGCCCAGAGACGAACGTTACGTTGTATTGCTGCTCGCCCTGATCCGTGCCGGGCACGTGGCCTGTCCCATAAGCGACCGACTCCCGCCGCGGGCTGTCGCGCCGCTGCTCGAGAGGGCCGCCTGCTCGGCCCTGATCTCCGAAGACGAGGACCTCCTGCAAATATCCGGTGCGGGGCTTCGCCGGCTGAGGCCCGCCGACCTGCTCGAAGAGAGACGTTCTGACCGTACGGAGCCGCCGGATATCCCGCTGGAACGTCCTGCGACCGTCGTCTTCACCTCGGGGAGCACGGGCGTCCCGAAGGCTGCGCTGCACACCTTCGGAAACCACTACTACAACGCGCTCGGCTCGAACGCCAACATCACGCTCGCGGCGGGCGACAGGTGGCTCCATTCTCTGCCGCTATACCACGTCGGGGGGCTTTCGATCCTGTTCCGGTGCCTGCTCGCGGGGGCGACGATCACGCTTCCAGAGCCCGGAGTTCCGCTCGGCGAGGCGATCTCCGGTCTCGGCGCCACGCACGTCTCGCTCGTCGCAACCCAGCTCCTGAGGCTGCTGAGGGAGGACGTGGACCCGGGTGGGCTCAAGGCTGTTCTGATGGGGGGAGGTCCGGTCCCCGCCTCCCTCGTTGACGAGGCCATCGACCGAGGGTTTCCTGTCCACACCAGCTACGGCCTCACGGAGATGGCCTCGCAGGTAACCACGACGCCGCCGGGTGCATCGAGCGGGGAGTTGCGAACCGCGGGCCGCGTCCTGCCTTACCGCGAGGTCTCTATCTCGGAGAGAGGGGAGATCCTGCTCCGGGGTGAGACGCTCTTCGCCGGCTACCTCGACGGCGAGAGATTAGACCGTCCTCTGGACGCGGGCGGCTGGTTCCATACCAGGGACTCAGGCGAGCTGGACGAGAGGGGCTACCTGCGGGTCAGAGGACGCATGGACAACCTCTTTATCTCGGGCGGCGAGAACGTGCAGCCGGAGGAGATAGAGGAGGCCATCTGCCGCCTGGAGGGGATCGACGAGGCTGTGGTGGTGCCAGTACCCGACGAGGAGTTCGGGGCCAGGCCAATTGCCTTCGTCAGGACAGAAGGGGAGCCCAGGGACCTCGCGCCAGAGCTGGAGACGGTATTGCCGCGGTTCAAGATCCCGATCTCCTTCCACCCGTGGCCCGACGGCGCGGCTGGTATGAAGCCGGACCGGGCCGCGCTGGCCGAGCGGGCGCGGCGATTACATAGGGAGGACTGACGGTACTCGGGGCGTCGCCCACACCATTACATAGCGGATCGCAGGAGCCTGACGACCTCGGGGAGGACCTCCCTGGCATCACCCCTGATGCCGCACTCCATGGCCATGTAGCCGTCGAAGCCGGCGTCACGCAGCGCCCCGAAGGCCCCCGCGAAGTCCGTGTGGCCCACGCCGGGCTGGAGGCGATTGCTGTCGGCGAGGTGGACGTGGGCGATGTAGTCGTCCGCCCGACGTATCGTCTCGCCGATGTCGTCCTCCTCGATATTCATGTGGAAGAGGTCGCCCATCACCTTGACGGAGGGACGTCCCACACTCTGGCAGAGCTCGACCGCCTGATCCACGCGGTTCAGCATGTGGTCCTCGTAGCGGTTGAGCGGTTCGAGGAGGACTAGAGTTCCCTCGCTTTCGGCGTGTTCCCCCAGCTCCTCCAGCGCGTCGAGGAGCACGCGCCGATCCTCCTCCTCCGCGCGGGGAACCTCGAAGGGAGGGAGCCGCCTGGAGGCGAGGCCGTAGGCCGCCGGGGTTACCGCGCCCGTGCCTCCGAGTTCGGCGATGCCGGAGAGCAGGTGTTTCATGTGCTCGACGGCCTCGCGGCGGCGCCCGGCGTTGAAGTCCCCGATAAAGCGGTCGGAGATCAGGCAGACACTAGAGAAGAGTACGCCCTTCTCCCGGGCCGCTTTGAGGTCGTCCAGCCTTTCGCGCCAGTCGTCGGTCCCGCGCAGCTCGATGCCGTCGAAGCCTGCCGAGGCGGCGAACTCCCACTTCTTTAGGATGTCGTCGCCAGGAAGGATGTGCTCCTGACACGCTAGCCTCACGTCTCCTCCTTAAAACTTTAGAACGGCCTGCACTACTTCCGCAGGGGCCGGTCTCTGGTCGAGCAACTGGAAGGCTTTCTCCGCCTCGTTAGCCTCGAACACGTGCGTAACGAGCGGCTCCAGTGAGATCCTCGCGTCGGCGGCGAGCGACATGACCGTCTTTTCGAGGCGCTCGACGCTCCAGCGATGGTCGAGCGATGGGTTGAGGCCGGAGATCTGAGAGCAGACCACGTGGATGCGGTTGTGGTGGAACTCCTCGCCGAGGAAGAGGCCAGCTCCGGCTCCCTGGAAGAAGCCAGCCGAGACGACCTCAGAGTTGTAGGCGGTCGAGCGGATCGCCTCGTGCAGTGCCGGATATGAGCCGCTGATCTCTATTGAGACGTCAGCACCTCTGCCTTCTGTGAGGCCCTTGATCTCCTCGGCGGGGCTCTTCTCGTTGAAATCTATGACGTGGGCCGCCCCGAGTTCTCCGGCAAGCTCCAGGCGCCTCCTTATGCCGTCAACGGCGATCACGGTCCCCCCGTTCAGGCGGGCGAGCTGGGCCGCTATGAGGCCTGGAACGCCCTGGCCGAAGACCGCGACGTACTCACCGACGTGGACGTTCGCGTCGAGCACGGCATTGAGCGAGATCGCCCCGATCCTGGAGAAGACACCGACCACGGGATCCACGCCAGAAGGCAGGACGCGCGCCTCGGCCCAGTCCTCATCGACCACCTTGGTGCTCCTGTGGCCCCACGTCCCGTAGACGACCTCCCCGGGCGCGACCTTCGTCACCTCGGCGCCTATCTCGGCCACCTCGCCGACCTCCTCGTAACCCCACCCCTCGACCGGGTACTCGATGGAGACCTCGTCCTCGAGGAACAGGCGACGCTCCTGCTCCCAACGCTTGGCGAGGTAGGGGTTAGATCCCCTGTAGGCGGTCATCTCCGTGCCCGCCGAGATGCCCGAATAGAGGGTCCGCAACCTGACCTCGCGCGGCCCTAATGGTGGCTCCTCGTACTCCCTGATCCCGACCACCCTCGGACCCTCGAACGTCACCACTCGTCCCAATTACGAAGCTCCTCTCAGACAGGTTTATGGGCTATACAGAGGTAACGCCTCACTTCAGCGCGCCTGCGGTCAGGCCCCTGACGAACAGCCGCTGGAAGATCAAGAAGAAGACCACGACAGGGACGACCATGATCAGGCTCCCCGCGGCTATGAGCTCGTACTCCTGTGTCCGGCCGCTAGCGAAGAGGTAGAGGCCCGTGGCGAGCACCTGGTTCTCCGACCCTGGGAGATAGAGCAACGGCTGGATAAAGGCGTTCCAGGTCTGGAAGAAGACGAGCACAGCAAGGACGGCGACGCCCGGTCCAGAGAGAGGAAGCATGACGCGCCAGAAGACCTGGAACTCGTTGGCGCCGTCGACCCTGGCCGCGTCCGCAAGCTCCTCCGGCAAATCCATGTAGAAAGAGCGCATCAGGAACACGCCGATGGGCAGGCCGAACCCGCCGGCGCCGGCTATAAAGACGAGTACGAGACCCACCTTCGTGCCCAACAGACCGATGTCTCTCAGCTCGTAGAAGAGCGGGATCATCACGGAGAAGAACGGGAACATCAGCCCGGTTATGAAGACCAGGAAGACGATGTTGCGGCCTGGAAAATACAGCCGGGCCAGGGCGTAGCCGGCGAGCACGGAGAGGGCGAGCGTGCCGATCAGGGTGAGCGCCGTGATGAGGACCGTGTTCCAGAAGTACCCGCCGAAGCCCCCGAGCGTCCACGCGTCGATGAAGTTCTGCAGGTGCACCGAGCTGAACAGGGCGAACGGGTCCGCCGTCACGTCCAGCGGGTCCTTGACGGCGGTCGAGACGATAAGGAGCAGGGGATAGAGGACGAGCGCGGCGAAGAACGCCAGCGCCAGGTATCTTGCCAGGGACCCTACGACGCGGGACATCATCTAATACCCCCTCATCTCTGCCGCTCCCTCACGCGGACGAAGACGAACGCCGAGATCAGCGACAGAACCGTTATTAGCATCGCGAGCGCCGAGCCGTAGCCTGCCTCGTTCTGCTCGAAGGCCGTCTTGTAGGTGTAGGTTGCGAGGACCTCGCTCGCGTTCCCCGGTCCCCCGCCCGTCATCACGTAGATGATGTCGAAGACGGAGAAGCCCCCTATGAGCGTGACGGCGGTCACCATCGTGAGCTGCGGGGCTATCTGTGGGACGACGATGCTCCACGCCCGCTGGAACCAGTTCGCCCCGTCGATCATCGACGCCTCCACGGTGCTCATGTCGACGTTCTGAAGCGAGGCGTGGAGGATCAAAAAGCAGAACCCAGAGGCCCCCCAGATGGCGGCGATCAGGACCGCGTAGAGCGCAGTGTGCGGGTCGGCCAGCCAGCCGCGGCTCACCCCTTCGAGCCCGGCGCCGTCGAGGACCTTGTTCACGACCCCGAAGAGGGGGTTGTAGATCCACTGCCACACGATGCCGATAACGACGAGTGGGAGGACGAAGGGGAGGAAGAAGAGGACCCGGAAGAAGAGGGATGCACGGGCCCCGCTCCACACGAGGAGCGCCTCGAAGAGCCCGATGACGACGGGTGAGATGGTCCCCAGGATCACCCAGACGACGTTGTTGGCGAAGGCCTTGAGGGCCGCCCCGTCCGCGAACATCCTAGCGTAGTTGGAGAGCCCCACCCAATCTTTGCTCGTCGCGACGCCGTTCCAGTTCGTGAAGCTTAGGTAGATCGTGTCGAGGAAGGGGTAGACCATGAAGATCAGGTAGACGATCAGGCCAGGAACCACGAAGAGAGCCCCGTAGTATGCCTGCTGCCGCCTGAGGGCGGGTACGCTCGCGAAACCACGCTTTCGCCGTGGGGCAAGGGCTTGCCCGCCGCCTTCAGTCTGCGTGCCGGCCTCCTTCATGGTCTACCTATCCCTGCGTCGGTACGTCGCCAGACTTCTTGGCCTTCGCCCAGGCGTCCTGCAACATCGAGGCCTGCTCGGAGGCGGACCGCGAGCCGGTTATGACGTCCTGGAAGCCCGAGTACATGATGTCGTTGAAGTTCTGCGGGGTGAGAACGTCTATGTTGTAGCCGAAGGCCCCTGCCTCCGTGGACTTCGAGAGGTCGTCGAGGACCGACTTGAACAGCCCTGGAACCTTGAGCCCCTTCGTGTCGACGGGGTGGGCTGGTATGGTGTTGAATTTCTCCATGACCAGGCGTGCCGTGTCGTCCTGCAGCAGATAATCTATGAACGTGATGGCACCTTCGTAGTCCTGCGCCTTCTTGGCGACGAACAGGCCGGTCCCTACCCCGGCCGGTGGAGAGATGCTGGAGCCGTCTATGGAAGGGAACGGGAAGAAGCCGACCTCGAAGTCCCTGACCGACTCGACTATCGTCGAGACGAGCCACGTACCCGTGATGTTCATGGCCGCCTTGCCCGAGAAGAAGAGAGAGTTGGCGTCGTCGTAGGTGATGGCGTTGACGCCGTCGGGGTAGTAACCGTCCTTCACGAAGCTCCTGAAGAAGAGGTCAATGGCCTTGACGACCTCCGGAGCGTCCCAACGGTCGTCCCCGTAGAGGATGTTGTCGAGCCCTTCTCTGCCGAGCATGTTGCTCACCCCGACGCTGAACAGGTGGCTGGCGGGCCACTGCTCCTGGTCACCGAAGGCGAACGGGATCTTCCCCTTCCCCTTGAGATCGTCGGCGAGCTGCTCGAGGTCGTCCACGGTCTTCGGCACCTCGGGCACGAGATCCTTGTTGTAGTAGACGATCACCTCCTCGACCTGGTCGGGGACGCCGTAGACGGTGCCGCCGTAGGTGGCACGCTGCTTGGCCCAGTCGTAGATGTCCCAGCCCTTCTTCTTGTAGGCGTCCTCCAGCGAGTGCAGGAGTCCCGCGTCGGCCAGCACGCCGCCGAAACCCGGGCCCGTGTCGTAGGAGAAGACGTCGGGCGGGTCGTTGGATTGCAGCCTGGTCTGGATGACGTTGCGCTGGTTCTCGGTGGGCACGGCCTCGCGCTTGAGGGTGTACTTCGGGTACTGTTTCTGGAACCTGTCGACCTGTATCTCTATGGCCGCCCTCTCCTGGGAGCTCGTCTCCGCGGTGCCGGTGAAGTAGTTGATCACCTTGCCGCCACCCTGGCTCCCGCCGCAGCCCGCGGTGCCGAGGAGCGCCGCGCCCGCGAGTCCTGCGCCGCCGAGCTTCAGGAATTCTCTGCGGCTTACCGCTCTTCTGCTCACCATGCGTCTTCCTTTCATCGTTGCCTCTACCTTGCTGCCTGTTCCAAAGATCTCTCAAGAAGTCTGCAGCACCCCCTCCGCCGCCAGTACGCTCGCGCCCGTTACACCGGCTATCTGGTCGAGCTCGCTCGGGACTATGGGCAGATTGCGGGTCGCGAGCGGCAGCGACCGGCGGTAGACGGCGCCCCTGATCTCGGCCAGAAGCGAGTGGCCTATGTTAGCCACGCCTCCCCCGACCACAATAATAGAGGGGTTGAGCGTGCTGACGAGGGTCGCGAGCACCTGTCCCACGAGCCTCCCCGACTCCTTGATGATCTGGAGCGCGTGGTAGTCCCCGCGGGAGGCCGCCTCGCCGACGTCCCTCGCCGTGAGAACACCACGCTCCTCGAACACCCCCTGCAGGATGGGTGAGAGACCCTCCTTCGCACATCGCTCCGCTTTGGCTGCGATGGCAGGAGCGGCGGCCATCGCTTCGAGGCATCCCCTGTTGCCGCACGAGCAGACGGGCCCTTCCGGGTCGGCGCAGATGTGTCCTATGTCCCCGGCACACCCCTGGCTACCGCGCTGCAGGTGCCCGTCCGCTATGATGCCGCCGCCGATGCCGGTGCCGATCTTGACGAAGAGCACGTTGTCTTCCCCTTTGCCCACGCCGTCCCTGTGTTCGCCCAGCGCCATGACGTTCACGTCGTTGTCCACGAAGACAGGGGCTTCGTAGCCGTCTGCGAACGCCGCGCGGATTGGGAACCCGTCCCAGCCTGGCATGATCGGCGGGCTCCTCAGAACCCCCGAGGCGTGCTCCACGGGGCCGGGAACCCCTACCCCTATGGCCACAACGTCCCGCGCATCGGCCCCCTGCTCGGCGAGTAGCTCGGAGAGCAACTCCTTGACCCTGCCGAGCACCCTCTGCGGCCCGTCCTTGACGTCCCCAGGCTCCCCCCTGTGTATCAGGAGCTCTCCTCCAAGGGTGGAGAGGGCGACGTCCGTGGAGGTGGCGCCGAGATCCACGGCGGCTATCAACCCGGCTGAACGCGGAATGCGCAACAGCGAGGAGCGGCGCCCCCCCTCGGACTTGGCGAGACCGTCCCCGGCGAGGAGGCCGGCCCCGATCAAGCGTCCCACCTCGAGGGAGATCTTGCTCCTGCTGACGCCCAGAACTTCCGTTATCTCGGAGCGCGATACCGGACGGTTCATCGCCCGGACGTGGCACATAATCTCCGCCTGAACACGATTCTCGACGAGCGGATAGCGCCCGTCAGCTACCTCTGCCACCCCATCACTCACGTGCCCAGTATAGATAGACTTCTTCCACTGTGTCAACGACTTCTGACATCTTTTGTTATAAGTTGGTGAGCGTGGTCTCTTCGGGGTCTATCGGCGAATCGCGTGGGTATTGGGGTCTCTTCAGCACCGAAGGATATTGAAGAGAGCGGTCTGCTCTCTCACAGGCCCATCGGGGCGCGGTCGAGGTGGGCGACCGCGCTCTCTATGGCGGCCTCTCTCACGGCGTCGGCAACCTGTTCGTGCACGTGCGAGTCAAGGGCGTCGGGGACCAGTTCGTTGCCTGTGGCGAGGGAGGCTATCGTCTCGGCTGCGGCTAGCTTCATGGGGAGGTTGATCTCCCTGGCCCCCGAGAGGAGGGCGCCGCGGAAGATGCCTGGGTAGCCGAGCACGTTGTTCACGCTCGTCCCGTCTGCGGCGAAGGCGGCGCCTGAGTTCACCGCCGCCTCGGCGTCGATCTCCGGATACGGGTTGGTGAGGGCCAGTATCACCTGTCCCTCCCGCACCATAGCGGGGTCTATCAGATCTGCCCTTCCCGTAGTCGCAACCACGATGTCGGCCTCGTCCATGACCGTCTGCATGTCCGCGAGCTCGATGCCTTTAGCGGTCGCACGCTCGTGGGAGAGGGGGTTCGGGTCCGAGCCGAGCACGCGCCTCGCGCCGGCGTCGACCATGAGGGCGGCGATCCCGAACCCTGCGGCGCCGAGCCCGATCTGGCCGACCACCTGATTCTCGAGCGTCAGCCCCGTGTGGCGGCAGGCGACGAGTACGGCAGCCAGGGTCACGACGGCCGTGCCGTGAACGTCGTCGTGCATCACGGGTTTGTCGAGGGCCTCTATGAGGCGGGTCTCTATCTCGAAGCACTCAGGCGCCGAGATGTCTTCCAGGTGGATGCCGCCGAACGTCGGCGCGATGCGCACCACGGTCTCGATGAACTCGTCAGGGTCTTTCGTGTCGATCAGGATGGGCATCGCCGAGACCTTCGCCAGCTGGTGGTAGAAGACGGCCTTCCCCTCCATCACGGGCATCGAGGCGACGGGGCCTATGTCGCCAAGGCCAAGGACACGCGTGCCGTTCGTGCAGATGGCGACGCTACGCCCGATCATGGTCAGCTCGCCGGCGAGGGATGGGTCCTCAGAGATGGCCACGCACGCCCGCGCCACGCCGGGCGTATATACGTCGCGCATGTCCTGGACCGTCCTTACCGGGCGGGTGGACTCGATGGCGAGCTTCCCGCCCTCGTGACGCAGCAGCGCCCTGTCGCGCGCCCACAGGACCTCGACGCCGGAGAGCGTATTCAGCATCTCTACTATCTTCTCGGCGTGGTCCCTGTCGCGGACCTCCAGGGTGATCTCACGAACCGAGGCGGTTCGTCCGACGCTTATCGTCGTCACGTCGCCGATCAGACCCTCCCCCTCGGCTATCGTCCCCGCCACCCTGGCGAGCGAGCCCGAGCGGTGCGGCAACTGGATGCGATACGTGTAATCGAGCGGCACGGCGAACCCCCTGACGTTCGCGGACTCCCTGATCAAGAACCCTTTACCGGGATTCTATAGGAGGCCGCGCCGCGGGGCACCTTCACTCGAACGCTATCCGGCGCTTTGCGTCTCTCCTCTCTGCGTCCATCGAGATCTACCCCGAGACGTAGATGGTGTGCCCCACCAAGGCGCCGGCGGGGAACACTCCGCCATGCATCGGCGCAGGCAGGTCGGAGTTGTCGATCACACGACTGGACAAAAGACTACCTCCTCGCCTCTGCTGCACCGCCACGAATACCGTCGCATCCACGCTCTGCCCGCCTGATGTAAACTCGCCCGGCAGGAGGTTTTCGAGGCGGGAGGATTTTATGCAGCGTACGTTCGACGTACAGGCCGTCCGCGAGCAGTTCCCGGCGCTCGGTCGTGAGTACAAAGGACGCGGTGTCGTCTACTTCGACGGGCCGGGCGGATCGCAGGTTGCGAAGCAGGCTATAGACGCCGTCTCCGGCTACATGGAGCGTGGTGGCGCGAACCTCCACGGTGTCTTTCCGACGAGCACGGAGACGGAGGAGATCCTGGCTCAAACCCGCCTGGCGGCGGCTGACTTCCTCGGGGGCGCACCCGAAGAGGTCGCCTTCGGGGCCAACATGACCACCCTCACCTTCGCCATCTCGCGCGCCCTCGCCCATGAATGGGACGAGAACTCCGAGATCGTCGTCACCGAGCTCGACCACCGCGCCAACGTGGACCCCTGGCTCATCGCCGCCTCCGAGAGGGGAGCCACGGTGCGCTGGGTTCGCGTCGACCCGGAGACCCTCACTCTGGATAGAGAAGACCTCGAAAGGAACATCAACGAACATACGAAGCTCGTGGCCGTCGGCCTCGCCTCGAATGCCGTAGGCACAGTTAACGACGTGGCCGCCATCGCAGAGAAAGCTCACGGCGCCGGTGCCATCGTCGCCGTCGACGCCGTGCACGCTGCCCCGCACATCCCCATAGACCGCGATTGGCTTGGGGCCGACGTCATCACCTGCTCCGCCTACAAGTTCTTCGGTCCGCACGTCGGCGTGACGGCCATAAAGCGAGACCTCTTCGAGAGGATGAGCGTCTACAGGCTAGATCCGGCGCCGGATCACATCCCCGAAAAACTCGAGACGGGCACCCAGAACCATGAGGGCATCGCCGGCGTCAAAGGAGCCCTCGACTTCATCGCCTCTCTGGGTGAAGGTGCCTCACAGCGGGAGAAGCACATTAGCGCCATGCAGACCATTGAGGAGTACGAGGCGGACCTGGCGGCGAAGTTCCGCGCGGCGCTCGGGGATCTCCCGAACGTCAAGCTCTACGCTGCCCCCGAAGGCGTCCACAAGACCCCGACCATCGCCTTCAGGGTCGAGGGACGCACGAACGAGGAGGTCTGTATACACATGCTCGAGCACGGCTTCTTCATCGCTGCCGGCGATTTCTACGCATCGACGCTCGCCGAGAAGCTCGGCATCAGCGACGGCGGTGGGTTCGTCCGCGCTGGCCTCGCCCCGTACAACACAATGGAAGAGGTCGAGAGGTTTATCGAAGCATTGGAGGGGTTCGTAAAGGGGCGATGATCTTTGCTCGCGGTTGGCGAGCAGACGGCCTCTCGAAAGGTGAAATATCCTCGCGAACGACGCCACGCGAGATTCTGGTATACTACGCGTCGTAACGTAAGGTGGGTCTACAGTAGACGGAGCGCCACCCAAAGATAGAGGGTGGCCTTTCTGTTTGCTGGGGCCCAGGAACACGAAAGGTGGGCTCCAGTATATGGCCCAAGGAACGGTAAAGTGGTTCAGCGACGAGAAGGGCTACGGCTTCATCTCCCCGGACGACGGGGGTGAGGACCTCTTCGTGCACCACACAGGAATTGCGGGCGAAGGCTTCAAGACCCTCGACGAGGGCGCCAAGGTAACTTACGAGGCGACCCAGGGGCGTAAGGGCATGCAGGCGGAGAACGTTACGCCGGCTTAGAACCCTAGAAGCAAGAGAGAACGCAAGGGCCGGGTTCTATGACCCGGCCTTTGTTATTGGTTGAGGATGTTACCCGGCCCTTCTGGGCCGCTCGATGTACCCAGACTGGGTTACTTTCTCTCTGAAATCTCCTACAACGGGTCAAAGACCCGTTCGTAATCGCGCCACTATATTGCGGCTCTGATCTGTCGTCTATTCAGAGGAGATTCAAAGTGGAAATACCGGCTGCGATGGGCGGGCAACTCCGCTACCAGGAGTACGACAGGATATCCATCCGCGAAGACGTACCCGCGCTCGGGATCGAGAAGGACGACGAGGGTGTGATCCAAGGTCTGACCCTCCACAACGAGACCGTCTTCGCCTTCGTGACCTACTCCACGGGCCAGACTAGAGGATGGGTGATCATGGAGCTCAAGCCCCAGAGGAAGGTCAGTTCGTATAAGGCCGTCTCGCGATAGGCCAGACCATGTAGGGGCGGTTCGGTAAGAGCGGTTCGCGAACCGCCCCTGCATGATGTGCGATCAACCCATCAACAAATACAACAACGCCTTCTGCGCGTGCAATCGGTTCTCGGCCTGGTCGAAGACGCGGCTCCGCGGACTGTCTATGACCCCGGCCGTAACCTCCTCGCCCCTGTGCGCCGGTAGACAGTGCAAAAAGATGGCGTCTTCGGCCGCAAGCTCCATCAGCCCTTCGTTTACCTGGTAGGGGGCGAACTTCTCCTTGCGCTCCTCGGCCTCGGTCTCCTGACCCATGCTGGCCCACACGTCGGTGTAGACGACGCGCGCGCCCCGCACGGCCTCACCGGGGTTCTCTGTCAGACTTGGGGGCGCGCCTAGAGATTCGGTCAGCTCGACGACCTCTTTATGTGGACCGTGGCCTTCCGGGTGGGCGATGGTTAGCTCGGCGCCTGCGAGGGCGCAGGCTATGGCGAGGGAGTGGGCCACGTTGTTGCCGTCTCCGACGTAGGCGATCTTCGTGCCCTCGACCGTCCCTAGCTCCTCGCGCACGGTCATGAGGTCGGCGAGGGCCTGGCACGGGTGGTGGGTGTCCGAGAGGCCGTTTATGACGGGGACGTCCGCGGCGCCGGCCAGCTCTTCGAGGTCCCCGTGGTCGAAGGTGCGGACCATGATGGCGTCGATGTAGCGGGCGAGGACGCGGCCCGTATCAGACGGGGTCTCGCGCTTGCCGATCTGGATCTCCTCGGGGCTCAAATGGAGCGCGTGGCCGCCGAGCTGGTACATCCCGACCTCGAAGGAGACGCGGGTGCGGTTGGACGGTTTCTGGAAGACCATCGCGAGCGTGCGCCCACGCAAGGGCCTGTACGGTATACGGCTCTTCTGCAGCGTCTTTATGCGGAGGGCCTCGTCCAGGAT
>CADDZK010000032.1 GCA_902812425.1 Actinomycetota bacterium | reverse complement strand
AGGGGCGGTGGAGCGGGTCGTGGTCGCGCCGGGGACGAGCTGCAGGGAGCAGATCCTGGACGGCACAGGACGCCAGGCGCTTCACCCTGCCGAGTATCTGGCCTCACTCCTAGACGGTTCAGCCTAGAGACCGTTGGCCGGGGACCCGAAGGAGGCGCTGTGGTTCGCGTTCAGGGGCGACGGGCTGCTCGTGTTCGAAGACGAACCTATCCGCGTGCCGATCGCGCGTGATCCGGGGGATCTCGGGCTTGACGTGTCGTTCAGGTGGGAGATCGGGGCCCTCGACGGGCATGCCTGTTGGGCCGCCGAGGTAAGGGCCTACGACGGGCCGCCGCAAGGGATGATTTTCCGGGGCCTCAGGAGCTTCTTCTACGAGGTGGACGAAGAGTTTTTCAGGATGGCGGGCAGGGCGAAGCAGTTCGTCGGCTGGCATACGACGCACCGGTTCTGCGGGCGTTGCGGCGGAGAGACCGAGCCCGCGCCGGGGGAGCTTGCGAAGAGGTGTACGCGCTGCGGGATGATGCACTACCCGCGCCTCAGCCCTGCGGCCATCGTTCTCGTCAGGAGGGGGGATCGGATCCTGCTTGCGCGTTCGCCGGGGTTCCCGAAGGGGCTCTACAGCGTACTCGCAGGCTTCGTCGAGCCCGGCGAGTCCATAGAGGAGACCGTCGCCCGCGAGGTGCGCGAGGAGGTGGGTATCGAGGTCAGAGACATCAGGTACTTCGGGAGCCAGCCGTGGCCCTTCCCCAACTCGCTCATGATCGGCTTTACCGCAGATTACGCTGGCGGCGAGCTGAGCCCCGAGCCTGGTGAGATTGAGGACGCCGGATGGTACAGGGCTGACGAGCTACCGGAGAGCCCCATAAGCGTTCCCGCGAGGGTCAGCATCGCCCGCGCCATGATAGACGACTTCGTAGAGCGGCACGGCCTCGACCCTGCGGACCTGAAGATCCCGGAGTAGGCCGCAGGGCTGAGCCTGCCCCTGTATCATGCGGGAACATTGCCGAGAACACCTACCGCTTTGAGGCTCGATGTTGCCGGGGAAGGGTCAACTGCGTTGCTCTGTCACCTGTTATCATCCCGCTCTTAGCACGGTTTCCGGGGAGGTGAGCGTCTGGTGAGAGAGTACGGGGTCTTGCTTCGTCGGTCGGTGGGGAGACGAAGCCGACGGGAGGGCGAGTTCGGCATCGTCCGAGTTCGTCGGTTCTTGATCGGTCTAGAGACGCTGGCTCTAACGTTCTTGCTCTTGACCTCCAGCGCAGCCGCTGCGCGACCGGCCGACGTGCCCATCGACCACATCATCGTCATCTACCAGGAGAACCACACCTTCGACAACCTGTATGGCGAGTTTGCGGGAGCCAACGGCCTGGATCGCCCTGGAGCCCGCATACAGCAGGTAGACAGGCAGGGGAGGGCCTACCGGGCGCTGCCTCAGCCGCTCGATCACGGTAATCCCGACAAGCGCTTCCCTGACGATCTGCCCAACGCCCCCTTCTCGGTCAACCAGTACGCCCCACCAGGCGAGATGGTAGGGGATCCCGTGCACGGCTTCTATCAGTACAAGCTCCAGATGAACGAAGGCAGGATGGATCGATTCGTGGCCTGGACCAACCAGGGTGGCCTGACGATGGGCCACTACGAGACAAAGGACCTCCCTCTCTACCCTTACGCCAAGTCCTACACGCTCGCGGACAACTACTTCGCCTCGGCCTTCGGCGAATCGATGCTCAATCACTTCTGGCTGTTCTGCGCCTGTACCCCCGTGTGGCCGAATGCCCCGGCAGAGATGGTCGCGCACCCGCACTTCGATGCGAAGGGCAATCTTATGGGGGTGCCCAAAGACGGGTTCGTCACACCAGACGGGCACGTTGTCAACGACGTCGACCCCTTCTACCGCCCGCATAACCCCAAGATCCCCGCCGACCATAGGATGCCTCCTCAGACGATGCCCAATATCGGAGAAGAGATGACCGACGCCGGGGTATCGTGGGCCTGGTACGCCGACGGCTGGTACGACGCACTGGCGGGCAAAGCCTTCGAGGGACAGCACCCTGTCCCCGTCTACTTCAAGCACTACGCTGACGGCACACGCGAGAAGGCGCAGCACATGAAGGACGAGACCGACTTCCGCGCCAGCCTCGACAACAACACCCTGCCCGCGGTCTCGTTCATCACCCAGCTCGACACTTATGACGAACACCCCGGGCACGCGACGGTGCTCAATAGCGAGAAGCACGTCGGCGGCCTCATCGAGAAGGTGAAGCACTCTCCCTACTGGGACAGTACGGCCATCATCGTGACCTACGACGATTTCGGTGGCTGGTACGACCACGTGGCCCCACCCAAGATCGACCGCTGGGGACCCGGTAGTCGCGTTCCGGCCCTGATCATCTCGCCGTATGCGCGCAGGGGTTTTGTAGACCACACGCAATACGAGACCGTGTCGATACTGAGGTTTATAGAATGGCGGTTCGGACTGAAGTCTCTAAACGAACGAGACGCCCGGGCGAACAACCTGCTGGCCGCCTTCGACTTCGGCAAACGCAACACCGCGGATAACCGTAGCCAGGTATCGAAGGATCCCGGCCATGCCGACACGGTACTCTTGCTGGCGATCATCGTTGGGCTGGCGGGCATCGCGGTTGCGGGGATACTGGTGTGGCGACGAGCCCGGCAGGGCTGGTAGCGCACATCGAATCTCCAGGCGCCACCAAAGGCTGACCTCGAGACACCATATTAGCCCGAAGGGTGGTATCTCCACCTCCTGTATCATGCGGGAGAGCGTGGGATCGTGCCGCCAGGCAAGCCCTATGCGGCGCGGGGAAGATAGGGCCGGAAGAGATCCATGTGAGCAGAACGTTGACCCGGAGGAGGTTTCTGAGGCTCGCGGGAGCCGGTGTGGCCGGGACGGCCCTGCTGGGTGGAGCCTACGTTCTCTGGGGTGGGAAGGACCAGGTCTCAGGAACCATCGCCGAAGTCGCGCGCCGCGTCTCTCCAGGACCGTACGGGATCGGCGCTTTTGTCGTCGAGCTAAACGGCGGAGACCCTTCTGACACCGTTCTGAGCGTCGTGCATAGCTCCCGGCCGGAGCGGATACTGTGGCAGAGCCTCCCCGGAGAGAGCTTCCTCTCGGCCGCCGAGGGCAGAGTGACGGTCCACCAGTCCAGGGCGCACCTGACCATCGAGGACGAGATAAGAAGGACGCATCCCGACCAGACCATAGATCACATCGAGAAAAAAGAGGACACGCTGGCCATCACAGGACGGCTCACGAACGGGGACGACCCCGAAGGCGTAGGTTACTCGCTCACCTTCACGCCTGTCACCGAGGGAAGGTTGCGCTTCGAGGCCGAAGTCGATGAGCCCTTCGACAGGGTCTATCTGACTCATGCCTCCTCTTCCGAAGAGCGCTTCTTCGGCTTCGGGACGCAGTACACCTACTTCGACATGAAGGGGCACATGGTGCCCATCTTCATCCAGGAGCAGGGGATAGGCAGGGGAGAGCAGCCCGTCACCTGGGCCGTCGACTGGAAGGCGGGCGCGGGCGGCACCCCGTACACCAGCTACGCGAGCGTGCCGCACTACGTCACGAGCAAGATGCGCTCCCTTTTCCTGGAGAACTACGAATATTCCACCTTCGACCTCAGAGAGGAGGACAGGGTCCAGATCGGGGTGTTCTCCGCAAGGATGAGCGGCCAGATCCTGGGCGCAGATACCCCTGCTGGATTGATCGAACAGTACACAGAGTACTCGGGCAGGATGCGTCCGCTGCCGGGATGGATCCTCGGCGGCGCCGTGGTGGGCTTGCAGGGCGGCACGGACAGAGTACTCGGGATCTTCGACAAACTCGAAGATCTCGATGCGCCCGTCGCCGCGCTCTGGCTACAGGACTGGGTCGGGCAGAGAAAGACCAGCTTCGGCACCCAGCTCTGGTGGAACTGGGAGCTGGACAGGGACCACTACCCCGACTGGGATTCGCTGAGAGAACGCCTGGAGAAACGAGACATAAGGCTCATGACATACATCAATCCCTTCCTCTGCGACGACGTCGGGGAGAAGAAGGATCACCGCCGCAACCTCTTCGAGGAGGCCGCAGGTAACGGCTACCTAGTTAAGAACAGGGAGGGCGAACCCTACACTACCAGAATCTCCAGCTTCTCCGCGGCGCTCGTGGACCTGACGAACCCGGAGGCGCGGGCCTGGCTCACGAGCGTCATCAGAGAGGAGCTGATCGGTAACGGCTCCTCAGGATGGATGGCCGACTTCGGCGAGGGCCTGCCCTACGACGCCGTGCTCCACTCCGGCGCCGACCCGATGAGCTACCACGACCGCTACGCCGAGGAGTGGGCCAGGGTGAATCGCGAGGCCATCAGCGAGGCCGGCAGGGAGGATGACATCGTCTTCTTCAACCGCTCGGGCTACACGAAGAGCCCCCGCTACAGCACCCTGTTCTGGGTCGGGGACCAGCTCGTTGATTGGGACGAGCACGACGGCATCAAGAGCGCCGTGACGGGGTTGCTCTCCAGCGGGCTCTCGGGATATAGCCTGGAACACTCGGACGTCGGTGGATACACAGCCATAGTCAATCCCATGCTCGAGTATCATCGCTCCAAAGAGTTGCTGTTGCGCTGGATCGAGCTCGGAGCCTTCACGACCGTCTTCCGTACCCACGAGGGCAACATACCCTCGGTCAACTACCAGATCTACTCGGATACAGAGACACTTGAGCACTTCGTCCGCTTCGCGAAGGTGTACGCGGCCTGGAAACCGTACAGAATGGGCCTGGTAGAGGAGGCGTCCGAGAGAGGCCTCCCCGTCGTTAGGCATCCGTTCATACATTATCCTGACGACCCTGAGGTATTTACGCTGAACTACCAGTTCATGGTCGGTGCTGATCTCATGATGGCGCCGGTCCTGGATCCCGGCGCGGACGCCGTCAGGGTCTACTTCCCTGCGGGCCGGTGGGTCCACCTCTGGAAAGGCGAGCGATACGGCTCGTCCGGGCGCGGCGTCTACGAGACGGTCCCTGCTCCTATCGGGGAGCCCGCCGTCTTCTACAGGGAAGATTCCGGGGAGGGGGACCGTCTCAGGGAGGAGCTCGAACGCCTGGGGCTGCTGTGAGGCGGGAAGGTAGAATAGACGGAGTGGTTCCTTTCGTCCGGGGGACATTCATGAGGCGGGAGAACGTAACCAGCGGCACGGTATGGGAGAGCAGGGTAGGCTACTCGCGGGCCGTCAGGCGCGGACCCTTTGTCTACGTCTCTGGTACGACCGCGACCGACGGGAGCGGCGGCTACGTGGGTGTCGGTGACCCCTACGCGCAGACGGTCCAGGCCATAAACAACATCAAAGTGGCGCTCCAGGCCCTCGGGGCGGAGCTCTCCGACGTGGTGCGGACCAGGATCTACGTTGTCGACATCGAGGACTGGGAGAAGGTCGGCGAGGCCCACGGCGAGGCCTTCGGGAAGATAAAGCCCGTCACGAGCATGGTCGAGGTAAGCCGCCTCATAGCACCCGAGATCCTGGTCGAGATCGAAGCCGACGCCCTGATCGACGCCGAGTACAGACGCTCGATGTAGGGAATTGTCCCTACCCGAGGGCGCGTCCTGCGGCATCGGTCCGTACCGTGTCGAGTGCCTCTTTGAACACCTCGACGGGCTGCGGCCCGTCGAGCGCGTAGCGCCCGTCGAACACATAGAACAGTACGCCGGTGATTCCGAGCCACCTGGCCTCTTCCTGGCTGGAGTGCACTTCGCGCAGGCACCTCCCTCGCCCGCCAGATACTCGTGGTCGTTCAGGTCTCGGCCTTCTGTAAAGTAGCCCGGAAACAGCGCGTCTGCGGCATCCCACTGCAGGCCGTAATTTCCGGCCAAGAGGACGATGGGCGTCTACGGCATTCGGCGCGCTCGCCACCTGGTCGAAGTGGATACCGTCGGGTTCTCCCGCCGAGGTCACGTGGGCGAAAGCCGCCTTCGCGCCGTCCTGATCTCCGAACTTTTGCCGCGCGAACTCGGCCTAGGGCAGGCCCCGTTCCGGCTATACCGGGCTGGAGCTGGAAGGGGCGCCAGCGTACCTCGGCTTCGAGGCCAGGCCGGTTCGCCAGGCGCTTCTCACCCATGTAGTTTTCAAACACACAAGACACCCAGACTTCGCGTACTCCCCACGGTGGGCCAGAAGCCGGTGGTCGAGGTGGCGCCGGGCTGGCTATTGGCACTCGTATCCTACTCGTGAAACTGAGTACAAACGCAGTTCCAAGAAGTTCGCACGTATGGCATCCAAAAAACTCCGCCTACCTCGTAACCTTTGCCGTAACGCTTTGGAGACGGTGATGCTCTAGAGTGGGGTCGTGACTGAAGAGGAAAGAAGACCAGACGGGGGAGCCGGAGAGGCGGGGCCGGCTATCTCGACACCTGCCACGACCATGAGTGGGCGCTGGCTTTTCCTCGCCCGCGCGGCGTGGCTAGCCGTGGCTCTCCTCACCCTCGGACTCGGCACGGCGAGCGTCCCCTACTACTACGCTAGGGACAAAGCCGCCTGTGCTGGCGCAGAGTGCGCCAGCAGTACCGGGCTCACCACGGAGCAGTTCCAGGCGCTTCACGAGATGGGGCTATCCACCGGTTTCTTTGCGGCTTACGACACCGCGGTCCAGTTCGTAGTCGTGCCAGTATTCGCGGCGGTCGCGGCCGTGATCTTCTTGAAACGCTCGGACGATCCCATGGCTCTGTTCGGTTCGTTCACCCTTCTGGTATTCGGCGGGGCTGCCTTCACGAGCGATCTGTTGCAGGTGCTGGTGAGGGCGCATCCTGTCTTTAGGCTTCCTACGGAACTCCTGGATTACGTCGGACAGGTGTGTTTTGCCACCTTCCTCTACGTCTTTCCGGACGGCAGGTTCGTTCCGCGCTGGACGCGTTGGCTCGTGGTGGCGGGGGCGTTGCTTTGGTTTCCGTCCATCTTCTTCGGGGTATCGTTACCTGGCATCGTATTCGGCCCGGCCTTTTTCGGCCTGCTGGCGACCATGGTGGTCGCCCAAGTCTATCGCTACCGTAGGGTGTCGAACCAGGCGCAGCGCCAGCAGACCAAGTGGGTGGTCTTCGGCGTGGTGGTCGCCCTCGTCGGGTTCTCGGGAGTCGCCCTGATCGGTATGTTCGCCCCGTTTGTAAGGCAGTCGGGGCCCCTGGTCCGGATGGCGGCCGGCACGCTGGTCAACGTATCCATACTCATTATCCCTCTCTCGATAGGCGTCGCGATGGTGCGCTCGCGGCTCTACGACATAGACGTGCTCATAAACCGCACGCTGGTCTACGCGACCCTCACCGTTTCGTTGGCATCAGTGTATTTCG
This sequence comes from Actinomycetota bacterium, assembly GCA_902812425.1. Classification (GTDB taxonomy): domain Bacteria; phylum Actinomycetota; class Rubrobacteria; order Rubrobacterales; family Rubrobacteraceae; genus Rubrobacter_D. The sequence continues at coordinate 10,023 of CADDZK010000032.1, read as the reverse complement.
GGAGCATAGTCGCCCTGCAGTACGTCGTACGGACTCTGACCGGCGAGAGTTCCCAGCTCGCCGTGGTCGCCTCGACGCTCTTGATCGCGGCTCTGTTCAACCCCCTGAGGCGTCGCATCCAGGCGTTCATCGACCGCCGCTTCTACAGGAGTAAGTACGACGCAGCCAAGACACTTGAGGCGTTCTCGGCCAGGCTCAGGGACGAGACGGACCTGGAGACCCTAAGCGACGATCTGGTGGGGGTGGCCAGGGAGACGATGCAACCGGCCCACGTCTCTTTGTGGCTGCGCCCCAAGACCGTCCCGCAGCGCGAGCATACAGGCGAGTAGCGCTCTATTCACCGAAGTGCGTGAAAGAGACTGCCTGAAAAAGGTTAGAGAGAGGGCTCTCCAGAGCAGGTGCGGGTAACCCGAAATAGCGAGAGAGGCGTCTGCTCGCCCCACTTTGTAGTCTCGTAGAGTTCTCGTTTGGGGCTTATTCGGACTTTTCAGAGAGTCTCAGACGGGGTCTTCTCAGAAATTCGCGCCAGACTTCGAATGAAGTCATTATTACTAGCGGTGGAAAGGGTTAACCCGCTGCTGCTCTAGCGGGAGGAAGGAGGAGGTCAGAACATGCCCCTCTACATGACGCAGGTTGGCTACACCTCTGAGGCTGTGGCCGCGCTTACCCGCAACCCGGAGGACCGCAGCGAAGCTTTTGGCAGGTTGGCTGAGACCATGGGCGGTCGGCTCGTCTCTTTCTACAACAGCTTCGGCGAGTACGATGTGTTGGTCATCTACGAAGCTCCTGACGAGAGCACGGCTGCGGCCATCGTCCTGGCCGCCGTCTCGCCCGGCCATCTCAGCAAGGCCAAGACCACCGTGCTGCTAAGCACCGAGGAGGGCATGGAGGCGATGCGCAAGGCAGGTGAGGCAACGTATCGAGCGCCGAGTCAGTAGCCCAGTAGTAGGACTGGTTGTCAGAAGAAGCGTCGAGGCGTAGTAGCAGCCTCGACCCTTCTTCTTGCCCCGCCTGAGTGCGTAGAAGGGGGCTTCTGCGAAGTTAGCCTTAACGGCGGTCTCGGAAGAAGTAGCCCCAGCTTCACAATTCTGCTACCTTTATTGCAACCGCTCCGGTGGGGAGCGCAGGGATTGAGGAGGTGACGCTATGAAACGCTTCATAACCTTACAAGGAGATCACCCGTGTCGGCAGAAGTAGAGCGCGAGAGAGCGTTGGTGGAGCTGGATCTTCGTGGGAGCGTCTGTCCTGGTCCAACAGGAGACACCTTGGCGGCACTGAAGAAGCTCCCACCGGGAGGCCATCTGATAGTGATCACGGACTATCTCCCTGCCCGCCAAACGATTCCTCGGCTGGTAGAGCAGAGGGGATGCTCTTGGCAGATAACTGAGGACGACGGTAAGACCTTCAGGCTGGAGATAGCGAAAGGGGAGTAGATCGTGGAGGAAAGCAACCAGAGGCCCTTGATGTACGTGGCCACACACGCCACCGACGACCCAACGCTGGCCACGCTACCCTTTCTAGTAGCCACGGGTGCAGGGAGCGCGGAGATAGACTGCTGCATAGCCTTGTTAGGAGAGGCTGCCAGTCTGGTGAAGCCTAGCATGATCGACGCTGTGCACGGCGTGGGGTTCCCACCGCTTAGGGAACTGGTAGAGAAGGTCAGGGACTTCGAGATACCGGTGTATGTCTGAGGCTCGTGCGCGGTCGCCCGTGGGGTGACTGAGGCTGACCTTACGGAACTGGGAGCGCAGTTCACCGATCCGGTTGGTTTCTCGCAGATGGCTTCGGAGCGTAGCGTGGTCTCCTTCTAGGGCCTCTACATGGCCATAGGGGGCTCTCGATAGTCCTCTATGGCCGCTGAAACTTATTTTTCAATCGAGTGCCTGAAAGGGGTCTTCTGCGAAGTTCGGCTTGTACGGAGCTCTTAGAGCGTCGCAACCACTAACAACCCTGAAGATAGCCAATATGGGGGATGCGCTAAGCCTTGATATCCTTCATACTTGCAGCGTTGTGCGACTCGTGGGGCTGATCCACCCGAAGGACCACGGTATAGAGAATTACACTAGGATCTCTGACAAGTTTGCCTCCGGTGTTGGCTGCGGCGTCTGGTTGGTAGCGGCCTGTCGATTGTGTCCCGCACGTTTAGCGTGAGGCACGCCTCATGATAGAACCGAGCAGTCGATCCAAGGTGCGTCTCGCCGAGTTGGTCGCCACGATCTCGCTTGGGACCGACCTGGGGCTAGGGCAGCCTATGGAGCACGTCATACGTCAGACCTTAATCGCGCTGCGGATGAGCGAGCAGCTGGGTTTCGAGGAGTCCGAGCGCGCCGTCGTATACTACTCCGGGCTGCTCGCTTGGGTGGGCTGTCACACCGATGCCTACGAGCAGGCCAAGTGGTTCGGCGACGACATCGCGGTCAAGGCCGACGGGTTCCTGGTGGACGAGACGGGGCCGGCGTTCCTGCTTAGCCACCTCGGGGCGGGAAAGCCACTGCTGGAGCGTGCTCGCCTCGGGTTGGCGCTTCCGCTGGCTGCCCGTCGCGGCGCGCTTGTGGACCTGGAGAACCACTGGCGCGCTGCCGACGAGCTTGCCCGGCGCCTGGGCTTGGGCGCCGAGGTGCGCCAGAGCCTCAAGGAGAGCTACGAGCGCTGGGACGGCAAGGGAGCGTTCGGGGCGAAGGGCGATGAGATCCTGCTGGCATCTCGGCTGGTGTACTTCGCCGACGTGGTTGCAGCCTTCCACCAGATGGGGGGAGTGGAGGCGGCAGTCGTGGTTGCGAAGCAGCGCAGCGGCAGCCACTTCGACCCGGCGCTCGTGAACCTCTTCTGCGACCAGGCGCCCGTGCTGCTCAGTGATCTCGACTCGCCGACGAACGGGGACGCGGTGATCGCGGCCGAGCCGGTGCTTGGGGTCGTGATCTCCGACGAGGAGTTCGAGAATGCCCTCGAGGCGATCGGTGACTTCACCGACCTGAAGTCGCCCTGGACCATCGGGCACTCGCGCGGCGTCGCAGATCTCGCTGTTCAGGCTGCCCGCAGCTACGGGCTACCGCCGAACGATGTGGTGACACTTCGCCGGGCTGCCCTAGTGCACGACCTCGGTCGCCTTGGGGTCTCCAACACGATCTGGGACAAGCGGGGGAAGCTGACCCACTCCGAGATGGAGCGGGTCCGCCTGCACCCCTACCTGAGCGAGCGCATGCTCTCCTTCTCCCCGGCGCTTGCCCCGCTCGGAGCTATAGCCGTGCAGCATCACGAGCGCCTTGACGGCTCCGGCTATCCGCGGGGCCTCGCAGGCGATGCTATCAGCATCGCGGCAAGGATCCTTGCCGCGGCGGACGCCTACCACGCGATGACGGAGATGCGGCCGCACCGGCCGGCTCGCTCACGCGAGGAGGCGGCGACTGAGCTCCGGGCGGAGGTCACGGTCGGGCGTCTCGATGGCGATGCGGCCAACGCCGTGCTGCGCGCAGCGGGCCACCGCGTCAAGCGTCGCCGCCAATGGCCCGCCGGGTTGACCGGGCGGGAGGTGGAAGTGCTCAGGTTGGTGGCGCGCGGTCTCTCCAACAAGGAGATCGCGGCGGAGCTTATGATCTCGCGCAAGACCGCCGGCAGCCACGTCGAGCACATCTACACCAAGACCGGCGTCTCCAACCGCGCCAGGGCGGGCCTGTTTGCGATGAAGCATGGGCTTATGATCGATCCGCAGCCGCTCGAGCACGCGTAGCCAACGAACGCCCCTAACCGCATTCTGGCCTCAAAGATCGGGTAGATACCCGATGATCTGGCCTCTTGTCGTTCGTAGACTTGCCGCAATCTAGAGAGCCAGCCGAGCATAGGGTGGTCAGCAGAAAGGAGAATCATGGAAACCGCTAGCACAGAATCGGTCAAGCGCGTCGGTATAGGACTGTCGATGATCCTGGCGTGGCTACTGTTCGCCCTAGGATTTGCTATCCATCCCACACAAAGCACCAGCGGCGCCGAGCAGCTACGCGTGATTGTCGCCACTTCCGGTCGCTGGGACCTTGCGCACATCCTTATCTTGGTTAGCCTCGTGCTGTTCATCCCGGCGGTGCTAGGGGTGATCGGCTTACTGCAACAGCGCGGTGCTTGGCTGGGCCTGATCGGGGGCGCCTTCGTGGTGATCGGTGTGGTCTTCTTAGCTGCTTGGGTTGGCGCCGAGGGCTTCGCATCGAGTGCCCTTGCTAATCTGTCGGCGAACCAGCAAGCTGCGTTAGCTCCCGCTATGCATGCGATCATCGTTCCCAGGGGTGCGCTGTCGTTCGTGGCGAATACGAGCTTCTTGTTTATCGCCGGATGGTTGGTGTTGGCTATAGGCTTGTTTGCCGCTCGCACCGTGCCACGGTGGATGAGCGTCGCGATGGGGGTAGGCGTGCTGCTGCTTATAGGCTCGGTGCTCTCCCTTCAGATCGGCGCCGTAGGTGCTGCAGCGCTGGCGGTTGGCGTGGGGGGCATCGGTCTGCAAGTACTCAAAGGGCCGCATGAGACGCGAGAGGCGATGCCGGTCTAAAGTTGCGGAAGCTGGGAACTATAGTTCGTAGGCACCTCATAATCCAAGAGAGCCAGAGTAAGTCAACCCGATCCTAATCTGTACGGCTATCCACCCTAGTGCGTAGAAGGTGTCTGCTCCGAAGTCTATATACGAGATTGTGAATGGGCTCGACGATGGGTGCCCTTAGGGACTGTGTCTGTGACCGTTGGGTCAGATGCTGCAGCCACGAAATGTAGAGACTCTGCATGAAGGTGCGGGATCTTGTAGATCGCGGGCGGCGGGCGCGTGCTTATCAACAGTACGAGATGGCAACCACCCGAAGGTCCACTTCGCGACCATGCTCGGTCAAGTGGCTGAGGTGGTTAGACTTTTCTAACGGTAATACGCCGATATAGCACCACGGGCAGACAACGTCGGAGTACATGTCGATGAGCATCGCTTCCTTTGGATCTTCAGCCGACCAGGCTCGTCAGTTCAACTTCTCAGAGCCCGCACATACGGGAACGACGTCCCGACCATATAATCTTTGGCGATCACAGACGAGGAGGTTTTCATGGGCCGTCAGCGAGTAGAGCCGGGACGGGAGCCCGTCTGGGACTATCCGCGTCCGCCGAGGCTCGAGGACGTGGAGAGTAGGGTCAAGATCGTCTTCGGCGGCGTGACGCTCGCCTACACGACGAGGGCTAAGCGCGTTCTCGAGACGAGCCATCCGCCCGTCTACTACATCCCGCCGGAGGACATAAGGATGGAGCACCTCGAGCCTTCGAGCGGGAGCTCGTACTGCGAGTGGAAGGCGCGGGCGAGCTACTACGACGTGGTGACAGAAGAGCGATCGGAGCCGCGGGCTGCGTGGTTCTATCCTGCCCCGACGCCTCCTTTTGCAGGCCTCAAAGACTACGTGGCCTTCTACCCTTCGAAGATGGACGCATGCTGGGTCGGCAGGGAGAAGGTCGAGGCCCAGGAGGGGGACTTCTACGGGGGCTGGATCACCTCCGAGATAGTCGGGCCTTTTAAGGGCGCCCCAGGGACCTGGGGCTGGTAGGTATAGCGTGGACGCCGCAAGCCTCCGCAAGGAGTACACCCGCGCCGGCTTGAGCGAGGACGACGTGAACCCTGACCCGATAGTCCAGTTCCACGAGTGGTTCGAGATGGCCGTGGGCGCCGACCTCCACGAGCCGAACGCCATGATCGTCGCTACCGCCACGAAAGAAGGCAGACCCTCGGTCCGCACCGTTCTTCTCAAGGGCTACGAAGAACGCGGTTTCGTCTTCTATACTAACTACGAGGGACGCAAGGCCCGTGAGCTCGAGGCGAACCCGATGTGCGCCCTCCTGTTCTACTGGGGCGAACTGGAGCGGCAGGTCAGGATCGAGGGCCGCGCGAGTCGCCTCTCAGCTGAGGAATCGGACGCCTACTTCCTGAGCCGTCCACGCGGGAGCCGTATCGGGGCCTGGGCCTCGCAGCAGAGCCGGTCCGTAGAGGCCAGGAGCGTCCTCGAAGAGAGGGTACGCGCGCTGGAGAGAGAGTACGAGGGGCGCGAGATCCCACGCCCCCCGTTCTGGGGCGGCTACAGGGTCGAGCCCGAGGTCATCGAGTTCTGGCAGGGGCGCGAGAACCGCCTCCACGACCGGCTCGTCTACCGGCGTGACGGGGAGGGGTGGAAGATAGAGCGTCTGCAGCCGTAGGGAGAGGTTCCGCCTTGCTGCTAAGATGCGTATCGTTGCGTATCCGAGGGAGAGGAGAGCCTTTGAAGCTCGTAACATATTCGGTAGATGGCGGGGAGCCTCGTGTCGGGTCATTGGAGGATGGGGAGATCAGACCCCTCGGCGGCCCAAGTATGGTGGAGTTCATCGGGCGCGGGGGGAGCCCCGAGCCTGGAGAAGATGTGGTCCCTGCACAGAGGGCGCGCATACACGCCCCCATCCCGCGCCCGGGAAAGATCATCGCCATCGGCCTGAACTACGAGGATCACGCCGCCGAGACGGGGGCCGAGATACCCGAGAAGCCCATAGTCTTCGCCAAGTACTCAAACACCGTGGTCGGTCCGGGCGACGCCATCCGCGTGCCCCCCGTGGTCGAAGAGCCAGACTACGAGGCCGAGCTGGCTGTCGTGATCGGACGCGAGGCCAAAAACGTTCCTGTGGAGGAGGCCCTGGGTCACGTCTTCGGCTATATGAACTCCAACGACGTCTCGGCCAGGGATCTGCAGCGCTCCGAGGGCGGCCAGTGGACGCGCGCCAAGTCCATAGATACCTTCGGGCCTATGGGCCCCTACATCGCCACCACAGACGAGGTGCCAGACCCGCAGGACCTCTCCATCAGATGCATCCTCAACGGTGAGGTCATGCAGGACGGGACGACCTCGAAGATGATCTTCTCGGTCGCCGAGCTCGTCTCGTTTCTCTCCCACGGCATGACCCTGGAGCCCGGTGACGTCATCATGACAGGAACGCCGCCCGGCGTCGGGATGGCCCGCGACCCGAAGGTCTGGCTGAAGGCCGGAGACGAGGTTAGCATCGAGATAGAGGGCCTCGGAACCCTCACCAACCCCGTCGAGACGACGTAGGGAAGAGCGCGACGATCCCCTTCCATGCGTGAGTAGAGCGAGGGCTACCTCTCCGGATAGCGCCATGAAGCCGGGCGAGGGCGGATAGCGGCTTCCGCGCTAGGTACTCCCTGTCTTTCGGGAACTAGTACATTCGCGTGATGTAAAGATCACTCATTCGTGCGATGTACTACGAACCCTTCATCACTATAGTGGGCTACATACCCACAGGCGGACAGGGAAAGGGGCGAGACGGTGTTCTACGGCGACTACCAGCTAGGTAAGGACCGGATGGAGCAGATGCGCGCGGAGGTCAAGCGGAACCGTCTGGAAGTCTCTCTGGCGAGGGGCGTTCGTCTTCAAGAGGCGGGCACTGCGCACAGGAGCGTGCTCGCCCGCAGCACCGCCCTGATCGCCGCTCTGATCAGGTAGAGATTCCCGCGGCCGCGAACGTGCGTCCCGAAAGGTGAGAGTGTCGGCCCAGGCCCCAGCGACGGGCGCTTCTACCGCACGGAGATGCAGATCAACCGCTGAGGTAAGCATATTACGGTCTTCCCCGACGAGGTGTCTGCGGGGACGAGCTCGTGTTTGCCATAGAGAGGAGCACGGCTCAAACCTCGTTACAAACCCTGCGGCCCATCGAGGGACTTAGCCAGGCAGTAGTCTACTCTTGGTTGAGTTCTCTCTAGCGCGGGACCTCGCCGGATCAAATGCACGATCTCGTATCTTTATCCGACACCACAACATCTCGTGCTCGGCATATAGTCTCGCAGAGGCGAAAAGTAAGCTCCACAGGTTACTCGGATGGCAGATCTGGTATACGGATTTCCCAGAAGACCCCTTCCACGCACTCCGGTGAATAGCGTACACAGCGGGCGGACGATAAGAAGAGTACCCACTCCTTTCTACTTCCAGTATAAAGCGCACCGGGGGGCTTGCCGCAAGCCCCGGGTCGTGGAGCATAATGCCGGCCGAAGCCAGATCCTACGGAAATGGGAGTAGCGAAATGCGTGTGTTGTCGACGTATGAGTCGCACGGGGACGCCGAACCGATGGTGGGGCTCGCGGTGCAGTTCGACACGGTCGCCGCGGTGGCCGAGGGATGTGACGCGCTGGTAGCGACCGGTGTCATGCCGGCCGGAGTGTGGCTATGACCGAGCATGCGGTGGTGATCTCCGGAGGAGGTCCGACTGGGCTGATGTTGGCGGGCGAGTTGGCGTTGGCGGGCGTCGACGTTGCCATAGTCGAGCGGCGCGCCAGCCAGGACCTCACCGGCTCGCGCGCAGGTGGTCTGCACTCACGCACCATCGAGGTCCTCGACCAGCGCGGGATCGCAGACCGGTTCCTCTCGCAGGGACAGGTGGCTCAGGTCGCAGGGTTCGCCTGGATTCCGTTGGACATCAGCGACTTTCCCACCCGCCACAACTACGGGCTCGCGCTGAGGCAGAACCACATCGAGCGCATACTGGCCGGCTGGGTCGGCGAGCTGGCGGTGCCGATCTATCGCGGACGTGAGGTGACGGGCTTCGCGCAGGACGACACCGGCGTCGACGTCGAGGTCTCCGACGGCCGGTCGCTGCGGGCGGATTATCTCGTCGGGTGCGATGGAGGACGCAGTGTGGTCCGTAAAGCAGCCGGCATCGAGTTCCCCGGGTGGGATCCGTCAACCAGCAACCTGATCGCCGAGGTCGAGATATCCGAGGAGCCCGAATGGGGCTTACGCCGCGACGCCCTCGGTATCCATGCCTTCAGCAGGTTGGAGGATGGGGGGCCGGTGGGGGTCATGGTGACCGAGCAGCGCCTCGGCCGGACCGGCGAACCCACCCTACGAGATCTAAGCGAGGCACTCATCGCCGTCTACGGGACCGACTACGGAATCCACAGTCCCTCTTGGATTTCGAGATTCACCGATCTGGCTCGGCAGGCAGCTTCCTACCGCAAGGGACGGGTGCTGCTGGCCGGCGACGCCTCACACGTGCATTACCCGGCGGGCGGACAGGGCCTCAACATCGGTGTGCAGGATGCGGTGAATCTGGGATGGAAGCTGGCACAGGTGGTCAACGGGACATCGCCAGAGAGCCTCCTCGATACCTATCATGCCGAGCGGCACCCTGTCGCTGCCCGGGTGCTGCAGAACACGATGGCGCAAGTCGCGCTTCTCCGCACAGATGATCGCACCAACGCCTTGCGCGAGACCATGTCCGAGCTCCTAGGTATGGACGAGCCGCGCAGACGATTGGCCGCGGAGATGTCTGGTCTAAACATCCATTACGACCTCGGCGAGGGACACCCTCTGCTCGGGCGCCGCATGCCCGATCTGGACCTGGTCACCTCGGGCGGCCCGCTGCGGGTATTCACCCTGCTGCACGACGCCCGGCCGGTGCTGCTCAACCTCGGTGAGCCCGGCGGCTTCGACATCACTCCATGGGCGGATCGGGTCCGGCTGATCGACGCCGAATACGTTGGTAAGTGGGAGCTTCCGGTATTCGGCGGGGTCACTGCTCCCACTGCCGTGGTGATTCGGCCCGACGGGTATGTCGCCTGGGTGGGAGACGGCGCGGACCTGGGGCTTCCCGACGCGCTAAGCACCTGGTTCGGACCGCCTACTGCGGCGTAGCTCATTCTATTAGGAGCTCTTATGGACCTCACCAACGCTTCGGCGATCGTCACCGGCAGCACTGGCGGCTTCGGTTCCGCGACCGTACGCAGACTCGCCTAGAAGGGCGCCAAGGCACTGACCGTGAGAGCCACGCGTAGCGCTACTTCCGAGAACCCCGTACATCGGAAGGTCGCAGGTCCCTCCCGAGAGACCTGGTACATTGCCGCGGCGGGGATAGGCCCCGTTCCTACTCGCCTCGTCGTGGCGGGGCGTGTAATCTGTCGCTGTGATCTATAGAAGGGCTATACAATTCACGAACGGGAAGGAGAGAGCGCTTAGAGACCGTGGTCGAGCCTGAGAAGACATC